>NZ_RPSE01000032.1:0-32923 GCF_003949955.1 Streptomyces sp. WAC05292 | reverse complement strand
CGCTCGGCTCGGGGCTCTTCGAGGGGCTCGGGGAGGCCGACTCCGCGGGTTCGTCGGACCGCGTGACGCACGGGCCGGGGGCGAAGGGGATCTCCTTGTCGTCGGCCACCGCCAGCTTGGGGGCGATGCCCATCCCGACGAACACGGCCGTCGGCATGGCCGCCAGGGCCATGGTCCTGCCGACGGGTATCTGGATCTTGTTCAGCAGCGACTTGCGGGGCGCGGCGTGCCGCGGTCCCCTTCTCTCACGGGACTCTTCGCTCGGGGCCACGCCCGGCTGCGTCTCGTCACCCCGCACGGTTCCTCCCGCCATCGGCGTGGGCAGTCGTTTCGCTCGCGTATGCCGTTTCCGTCAGGCGGGGAGCCGGGATGCCCTGGGGGCCGCCTGCCGTCATCTCCGCCTTGCCCGTGTCACCGGCCGGCGCCGCGTCGGTCTCGTCTGCCGGGGCGCCGGGCGCCCAGGCCAGTGCCAGCGCACCACCGACCATCGCGAAGCCGAAGCCGATGAAGAAGCCGCCGAGGTTGGACACCGGCAGGGACACCAGTGCCAGCAGGATCGAGGCGACCCCCGCGAACACGCGGATGCCCTGCTGGAACCAGAGGGCCAGACCCAGGGTGATGAGCAGGACGCCGATGATCAGCGACCCGGAGCCGGCCGTCGTCGCCATCGCGAGGGTGACGTTGCCCAGCCGGAGGTCCGCGTACGGGAAGTACGTGATCGGGAAGCCGCCGATGAGCGTGAACAGGCCGGCCCAGAAGGGACGGCGACCGCTCCAGGCGTGGAAGCGGTAGTACACCGCGGTGAGCCAAGCGTCATCCGAGCGGCGAACGTAGACCGGGGCCTGGGGGTTCATGGGCTACAGCTCCTGGAAACGGTGGTACGGAGAACTCTGTGGAGTCCGGACGGGCGCGCTGTGCGCCCGCCCGTCCGGTCGGCACCAGAACGGATCAGTTGACTTCAGAGTCCTGGTAGCACGGCTGGTCGCCGCCCATGAGGCGCAGCTTCAGGTTGGGCAGCTTGAAGGTGCCCGCCGTGGTGGCCCACGCCTTCTGCTTCACGTCCGTGAGGATCGCCTTGTCGGCGCGCTGCGAGAACGCGTACTTGTTGGCGACCGTGCCCGCCTGCGGCTTGGTCTTGTGGCTCTCGTCACCCACGGCGACACCGATGTCGAGGTTCTCGAACTCGGCGTTCGTGTCGAGCTCCGCGACGTCCAGGTAGATGTTCGTCGCCTCGGCCGGCGTGCCCTTGTGGCCCGTCCGCAGCTGGAGCGTGATGTTGCCCAGCGGGGTCGGCGTCACCAGGGACTGGCACATGTTGGTGATCTTGGCCTTGCTGAACCCGGAGATGGTGACCGGGTGGTGCGCCGGGTTCCCCTTGAGGTCGTGCCCCTCGGCGATGCCGCCGTACTGGATGAGGTTGTCACCTTCCAGCTTGTCGGCCCTGACCTTGAAGTCCTGGCCGGACACGCTGAACGACGCCGCGAGGGCGCCCTGCGACAGACCCACGCCGACCGCGGCGGTCGCCGCGATGCTCGGCACCATGACGAGCGCGAAGCGCTTCCATCTGGTCCCGCCACGAACCTGAGAACTCATTTCGTTCCTCCTTCTCGGACGTACATCTCCGGTCCGGGCAGCGCCCGACCTGGGATGGGAGAAGTGCTACGTCCTCGGGAAGGAGCGCAGGCGGCCGTACCGCGGCCGTACCGCGTCCGATGCACCGGCGTTCACCCCCGAGCGACAACCACTGGCCGCGCGTTCGCACGACCTGGAGGACAGGCTCCGCCGGGTGCGGCGAAGACCCCCCTGTCCCGCGGACGGTGCCGCTGCACCGGCCGGCCCGGTGGGGACCCTGCCCCGCGGCGCCGCGTGCGGCTCTGCGGGAAGGACCGAGCGTCGCCGATCGTGGTCCATTCCCGGCCGGGGCACAAGGGGTGTCGTTACTGGCGGGTAACGGCGAGATAACCGGGGTTTGGCGCGGCGCTGCCGGGTGGCGACGCAGGGTGCCACCCGTGGCCCCGGCAGATCGGGGGATTCCCGAACACTCCGGGCAGTTCAGGGAGGGAGGCTTACTGCGAGTAACAGCGGCCGCGTTTGCCAAGTTTTGGCAAAGCGCGGCCGTTGTTTGTCTCCGTGTCAACAAATCCCCGGCCGGTCCGCCACGGCGCGGCCGGGGGTCGGGCGCCGGCTAGAACAGCACCCGTGCGAGGGCCGCGCGCGCCTGTCCGACCCGGGGGTCGTCGGCGCCGATGACCTCGAACAGCTCCAGCAGCCGGACCCGTACGGCGTCCCGGTCCGCCCCGGCGGTGACGCGCACGGTGTCGACGAGGCGGCCGAAGGCGTCCTCGACGTGCCCGCCGACGAGGTCGAGGTCCGCGGCCGCGATCTGGGCCTGCGGGTCGGCCGGGTTCTCGGCGGCGGCGCGGCGCACGGCCTGCGGGTCGGCGCCCTGGACTCGGGCGAGGAGCTCGGCCTGCGCGAGGCCCAGCCGGGCCTCGGTGTTGGCCGGGTCGTCGGAGAGCACGTTCTTGTACGCCTGGATCGCGCCGGGCAGGTCGCCCGCGTCGAGGGCGGTGACGGCCGCCTCCAGCAGCGCGTCGTGCGGGCCGGCCGGAGCCGGCGCGGCGGCGGAGCCCGCCGGGGCGCCGCCCTCGGCGGCCGGGTCGACCTGGAGGCCGATGATGCCGAAGCGCTCCTCGGCGACCTGGACGAGCTGGGCGAGGGTGGCGCGGATCTCCTGCTCGGGGGCGACGCCCTGGAACAGCGGCAGCACCTGCCCGGCGACCACCGCGAACACCGCGGGGATGCCCTGGATGCCGAACTGCTGCATCAGCATCTGGTTGGCGTCGACGTCGACCTTGGCCATGACGAGGCGGCCGTTCGCCTCGACGACGAGGCGCTCCAGCAGCGGGCTGAGCTGCTTGCAGGGCTGGCACCACTCGGCCCAGAAGTCCAGGACGACCGGGACCTCGGAGGAGAGCTGGAGGACGTCGCGCTCGAAGCCGGCCTCGTCGACGTCGGTCACGAGGGCCGACGGCGGCACCGCGCCCGGGGCGGGGGCGCCGCCCTGCGCGGCCTGCCGGGCCGCTTCGGCGCGTGCCTGCTCGGCCTTCGCCTTGGCCTCGGCGGCCGCCTTCACCGCGGCGAGGTCGACGACGCCGCTCATGGACATGTTTCTGGGCTGCATGCGTACATCCTCCCCCGTGTGCCCGCGCCGACGAAAAACATCGGCCGAATTGCGTTCCCGCCCCGGACGGCCCGGCCGGCGGTGCGGTGTCGTACGGTCCTGCCGCAGTCCCGGCTTCCGGTCCTGCCGTGGTGTGGTGGCGCCGGGTCCCCACCTGGCGCCGGTAGCCCTTCGCGTGGTCGTCGCTCTTACGCTACGAGCCGTAGCGTAACTCCCCGGGGGGCCCGGCGTACCACCGCGGGCCGTGATCTGAAGCACACGATCGGGGGGCCCGGCGGTTCCGCTACTGGCGGGTATGGTCTGCGCCATGCCCAACGAGAGCACGCCGTCCGGTCGCACCGGCCGTCCCCGCAGCGCCGCTGCGGACGCCGCGATCCTCGCCGCGACGCGCGACGCCCTGGTCGAGCTGGGCTGGTCGAAGCTGACGATGAGCGACGTCTCGGCGCGGGCCGGCGTGGCGAAGACCACCCTGTACCGGCGCTGGGCGGGGAAGAACGAACTCGTCGTGGACGCCGTCGCCGAGCTCTTCGACTCCCTCGAACTCCCCGACCGGGGCTGCCTGGAGGCGGACGTCGAGGACGTGGTCCTCCAGTTCGCGGCGCTGCTGCGGCGGCCGGAGACGCGGACGGCCCTGATGGCGGTCGTCGCGGAGTCCACGCGCGATCCGGCACTGCGCGACCGCATCCGCTCGGCCATCGTGGACCGGCAGAAGCGCCTCGTCGTACTGGGCCGGGAGCGCGCCCAGGCGCGCGGGGAGCTGCCGCGGGAGCCCGACGAGGCCCTGGCGGAGCGCACCACCGACCTGATCTTCGACGTGATCGCCGGGACGGTGGTGCACCGGGCCCTGGTCAGCTCCGAGCCGGTGGACGACCTGTGGGCGGCGTCGTTCACGGCTCTGCTGATGCACGGCCTCCGGGGCGCCGCCGGCGCCTGACCCCGCTTCCGCCGACCGCCGGCGGGGAGCCCCGGCAACGGCGCCGGGCCGGCCGCGGCCGCAGCCCGGAGAGGGGGTGCGGACGCGGCCGGCCCGGAAGGAGCCGGCTGCGGCAGGGGCTCAGAAGCCCGGCGGCTCCGTGTAGGTGCCCCACTCGTCGCGCAGGGCGTTGCAGATCTCGCCGAGCGTGGCCTCGGCGCGCACCGCGTCGAGCATGGCCGGGATCATGTTGGAGCCGTCGCGCGCGGCGTCCAGCATCGCCTTGAGCGAGGCGGTCACCTTGGCGTCGTCGCGGCGGGCCTTGCGGTCGGCCAGGACGCGCACCTGCTCGCGCTCGACTTCGTGGCTGACGCGGAGGATCTCCAGGTCGCCGGTGACGGAGCCGTGGTGGACGTTGACGCCGACGACCCGCTTGTCGCCCTTCTCCAGGGCCCGCTGGTAGGCGAAGGCGGACTCGGCGATCTCGCCGGTGAACCAGCCGTCCTCGATGCCGCGCAGGATGCCCGAGGTGATCGGCCCGATGGGGTGCTTGCCGTCGGGGTGGGCGCGCAGGCCGCGCTCCTTGATCTGGTCGAAGATCTTCTCGGCGTCCGCCTCGATGCGGTCGGTGAGCTGCTCCACGTACCAGGAACCGCCGAGCGGGTCCGCCACGTTGGCGACGCCGGTCTCCTCCATCAGCACCTGCTGCGTGCGCAGGGCGATCTCGGCCGCCTGCTCGCTCGGGAGGGCCAGGGTCTCGTCGAGGGCGTTGGTGTGCAGGGAGTTCGTCCCGCCGAGGACGGCGGCGAGGGCCTCGACGGCCGTGCGCACCACGTTGTTGTAGGGCTGCTGCGCCGTCAGGGAGACGCCGGCGGTCTGCGTGTGGAAGCGCAGCCACATCGACTTCTCGTTCTGCGCGCCGTAGACCTCCTTCATCCAGCGGGCCCAGATGCGGCGGGCTGCGCGGAACTTGGCGATCTCCTCGAAGAAGTCGAGGTGGGCGTCGAAGAAGAAGGACAGGCCGGGCGCGAACGTGTCGACGTCCATGCCGCGGGAGAGGCCGAGCTCCACGTACCCGAAGCCGTCCGCGAGGGTGTAGGCGAGCTCCTGCGCGGCGGTCGCCCCGGCCTCGCGGATGTGGTAGCCGGACACGGACAGCGGCTTGTAGGCGGGGATGCCCTTGGCGCAGTACTCCATGAGGTCGCCGATGAGGCGCAGGTGCGGCTCGGGTTCGAAGAGCCACTCCTTCTGGGCGATGTACTCCTTGAAGATGTCCGTCTGGAGCGTGCCGTTGAGGACGGCGGGGTCGACGCCCTGGCGCTCGGCGGCCACGAGGTACATGCAGAAGGCGGGGACGGCGGGGCCCGAGATCGTCATGGAGGTCGTGACGTCGCCGAGGGGGATGTCCTTGAAGAGGACCTCCATGTCGGCGGCGGAGTCGATGGCGACGCCGCAGTGGCCGACCTCGCCGAGCGAGCGCGGGTCGTCGGAGTCGCGGCCCATGAGGGTCGGCATGTCGAAGGCGACGGAGAGCCCGCCGCCGCCGGCGGCCAGGATCATCTTGTAGCGCTCGTTGGTCTGCTCGGCGTTGCCGAAGCCGGCGAACTGGCGGATGGTCCAGGTCCGGCCCCGGTAGCCGGTGGCGTGCAGGCCGCGGGTGTACGGGTACTCGCCGGGCCAGCCGATGCGCTCGAAGCCCTCGTACGCATCTCCGGGCCGGGGGCCGTAGACGGGGTCGACGGCATCGCCGGAGAGCGTGGTGAAGTCGGCCTCGCGCTTGCGGGCCTTGTCGTAACGGGCCTGCCAGCGGCGGCGGCCCTCCTCGATGGCGTCAGCGTCCATGCTTCGAATTTACTAGGACGTCCTAGTAAATGTCGATGGGAAACCCCGGGGAGTCTCGCCACTCCCCGGGTTCCACCGCAGCAACGGGGGGTTTACGCCTTCGCGGGGGCCAGGCCGCCGTCGGTGATCAGCGGCTCGACGTCGGCGCGCACCTGGCGCTCGACGAAGAAGGCGGCCCCGGGGATGGTCCCGGAGACCATGACCCACAGCATCCGGCCGAAGGACCACTTGGCCTTGGAGCTCAGGTCCAGCGCGAACGCCAGGTAGATCATGAAGAGGATGCCGTGCGCCTGGGACACGACGAAGGTCAGGTCGGCGCCGGTGTCGAAGCCGTACTTGGCGACCATGCAGCCGCAGAGGATCAACAGCATGACGGCGGTCACGTAGGCCATCACCCGGTACCGGGTCAGCACGCTCTTCTTCATGGCCCCGAGCCTAGCCGCCCGCCCCGGCCGATCCGCCCCGGGGCGGTGTGAGCCCCGCTACCCCTCGCGGAAGTCCGCGGCCGCCACGCGCAGCGGCCGCAGCAGCGCGAAGATCTCCTGGCACTCCTCGGCGTCGTACGTGCCCAGCCCGAAGTCCATCGCCATCAGGTCCTTCGTCGCCGCCTCGACGACCTCGCGGCCCTTGTCGGTGATCGACGCGAGGGTGCCGCGGCCGTCGTTGGGGTTGGGCCGCTTCGCCACCAGGCCGGAGCGCACCAGCCGGTCCACCGTGTTCGTCACCGACGTCGGGTGCACCATCAGGCGCTCGCCGATCTTCGACATCGGCAGCTCGCCGGCCTTGGAGAAGGTGAGCAGCACGAGGGCCTCGTACCGCGCGAAGGTCAGTCCGTACGGCTTCACCACGGCGTCGACCTCGCCGAGCAGGATCTGGTGCGCCCGCATGATCGAGGTGATCGCGGCCATCGCCGGCGCGGGTCCCCAGCGCCGCTGCCAGAGCTCGTCGGCGCGGGCGATGGGATCGAAGGGGAGACTGAGCGGCTTGGACACGCATCCGACCCTACCCGGCGGTCATTTGGCGGCGGGGCCCGTCTCACTCCTCGGTCGTACGTCCCCTTCCGCGGCGGCGGGAGCGCGTACCGCACCCGAGGCACGCACCTCGGCGAGCAGCAGCAGGACGACACCGGTGCCGAGCAGGCCCGCGCCCGCGACGACCTGGTGGACCGGCAGGAACTCGGCGGCGAGCCCGGCCGGCGCCATGCCGATGCCCTGGAGCGCCATCAGGCCGGTGCCGAGCAGCGTCATCGCCCGGCCGCGCAGCTCCTCGGGGACGGCGTCGACCCACCACTGGTCGAGGCCGAGGGTGCGGGCGTGGGCCGGCCCGGCGGCGAGGAGCGCGGCGGCCACCACCGCCACCCCGGGGGGCGCACGCCGCTGGGCATCGCCCTGGCCGGCGGCGCTACCCCGCGGAGCGAGCCGGGTGAGGCAGCCCGGGGGGCAGCCCGGTGGGCGGTCCGTGCCCGCCGGGTGAGGGAGGGCGGGGACGCGGCCGGGCGCGGGTCGGCCGGGCGGGGACGCGGACGTGGCACCATGGCGCGGTCCGCGAGCCGTCCCTGCGCCCCGAGGAAGCCGGATGCCTGGCCGAAGCCGCCCCCGCAGACCCTTCGCCGCCGCCGCGGGCCTGGCGCTGCTGCTCGCCGCGGCCCCCGCGTGCTCGGCGCCGCAGCCGCGGCCGCAACCCCTGCCCGCGTCGCCTTCCGGGGACCGGCAGGCGGACGGTGCGGACGCCGGAGCCGGCGCGTCCGGGTCCCCGTTCTGGGTGGACCCGGACAGCCACGCGGCCCGGCAGGTCGCCGACTGGGAGGGCCGCGGCCGGGCCGCCGACGCCCAGGTGCTGCGCCGGATCTCGGAGCGGCCGATGGCCCTGTGGGGCGCCGGCGGCGATCCGGCGCCCGCGATCCGCAGGGCGGCCGCCGGCGCCGCGGCCGCGGGCCGGACCCTGGTCCTCGCCGCGTACAACATCCCGCACCGCGACTGCGGCCGGCACTCGGCGGGCGGCGCCCGGGACGCCGCCGCGTACCGGACGTGGATCGGCAGGTTCGCCGACGCGGTGGGGACGGCGAAGGCCGTCGTCGTCCTGGAGCCCGACGCCGTCCCGCACGTCGTCGACGGCTGCACCCCGGCCGCCCTGCACGAGGAGCGGTTCGCGCTGCTCTCCGAGGCCGTGGCCCGGCTGAAGCGGAACCCGCACACGAAGGTGTACCTGGACGCCGGGAACCCGGCCTGGCTGCCCGATCCGCAGCGGCTGGTCGATCCCCTGCGCCGGGCCGGGCTCGACCGGGCCGACGGGTTCGCACTGAACGTGGCCAACTTCCAGCCCGTCGAGGAGGCCCGCGCGTACGGGGCGCGGATCTCCGCGGCGACCGGCGGCAAGCACTTCGTCGTCGACACCAGCCGCAACGGGGCGGGGCCGCTGCCGGGCGGCGGGCCCGAGGCCTGGTGCAATCCGCCGGGCCGCGCCCTCGGCGCCCCGCCGACCGACCGGACGGGCGACCCGCTCGTGGACGCGTACCTGTGGGTCAAGCGGCCCGGCGAGTCGGACGGCACCTGCCGCGGCGGGCCGGCGGCCGGCACCTGGTGGCCCGACTACGCGCTCGGCCTGGCCCGCCGAGCCGTGCAGTGAGCCGGCCGCCCCGCCGCCCCGTCACCGCTCCGGCCGGGCGGCCGCCCGCACCGGCACCTTGATCCACTTCGCGGTGGACGGCGTCCCGGACGCGTCGACCGCGAACAGCATGTACCAGCCGGGCGGGACGAGCGTCGGGTCGGACGGCACCGTGAAGGTGACCGAGCCGTCCCCCCGGGACACGCCGAGCTCCACGGAGCGCTGCTCCACGTCGGTGGTGTGGGTGACCGCGCTGGGCCGCATCAGCCGCGCCCGTGCGATCCGCTCCGGGTGCGCCGTCGCGAAGGCGGCGCGGCCGTCCGCGCCGACCGTGTCCGGTCCCGCCCCCAGCTCCGGCCGGGCGGCCGGGTCGCGGTGCAGATAGGGAGGGGAGTACACCTCCAGGCGGTGCTCGAACTTGCCGAGCCGGGTGTTGTCCTTGTCCGCGAAGAGCGGGTCGGAGCCGAAGGTGGCCACCCGCCCGTCGGGGAGCAGCAGCGCCTCCGAGTGGTAGTTGCGGGCCACGGTCGGGGCCGCGGCGGCCGTGAAGGCGTCGGTGCGCGGGTCGTAGAACTGCGCCTTGAGGACGTCGCTGGCGCTGCGGCCGCGGTAGTCGCGGGAGCCGCCGGTGGTGAAGACGGTGTCGTCGGGGAGGAGCACGCTGCTCAGGTAGCGGGTGCCCTGCGGCAGCCGGGCCGCCGGCCGGAAGGCGGGAGCGGGCTGCTTCAGGTCGACGACGGCCGTCCTGGCCGTGGACAGCCGGGACTCCCCGACCCCGCCGCCGCCGAGCACCATCACCTTCTGGTCCTGCGCGGGCGGCAGCAGCACCGACGCGGACGTCTCCAGCTGATCGGCGTCCGCGAGCCCGCGGACCGGGGTGAACGTGTTGGAGGCCAGGTCCCACACGCCGGGCTCGCGGCCCTTGTCCGCGGGGCCGTAGCCGGCGTTGGAGCCGGTGTAGAGCAGCTTGCCGCCCTGGAGGAGGAAGAGGGAGGGGTAGGTGGGGAAGTAGCGGGAGGGGCCCTTGCTCCAGGTGCGGGTCTGCGGGTCGTAGAACTCGTTGTCGCCGGGGACGACGTGCCCGACGTCGTTGAGCCCGGACACCGCGAGCGCGCGTCCGTCGGGGAGCGCGACCAGCGTGGGGTACCAGCGGGCGTCCGCCATGGGGGCGACGGGCACGTACCGCTCCGCGACCGGGTCGAACTCGTAGGCCGACTTGATGCCCTGGAAGTCCTGCTTGTCGGTGCTGAGCCGCTCGGCGAGGCCGTAGACGTTGTCGGCGTCCTTCCCCTTCAGCCCGACGACCGCGTACTGGGCGGCCTGTGTGGTCAGGCCGCGGGCGCCCGGCTCGACCGCCTCGACGAAGACGCGCGCCTCGGAGGCCGTCACCTTCGTCTTCCAGGGCAGCGCCTGCCCGTCCCGGCCGTAGGTGATCTCGAACTCGCGCTTCGCCTTCGGCACGGTGACGTCGAAGCGGGCGGCGTACTCGACTCCGGACGGCGACCGGAAGCGGGTGCCCTTGCGCAGGGTGACCGCCTTGTCGGGGCTCTCGTTCTTGACGCGCATGGCGCCGCCCGCCCGGGTCACCTTGCCGTCGAGGACCTCGTACCGGGCGGTGCCGCCGGCCACGAGGAGGCGGCCGTCGGGCAGCTGGCTGTGGCCGGCGCAGAAGAAGTCCTCCGGTGTCGGGATCTTCTTGAAGGCGTCGGTGCGCGGGTCCCACAGGACCGTCTCGAAGGTGCCCTTGTCGAAGTTCTCCTGGTCGTTGCCGGAGCCGGCGATCAGCAGGACCTTGCCGGTGTGCAGGAGGGCGGCGTGCATGGCGTTGATGCGGCGGTCCTTCGGCAGGTCGACGAGCGACCAGGAGCCGTACTGCAGCCGGTAGGCGGGCCGCGCGATCCGGTACGCGTGGTAGCGCTCCTGCGCGAAGGACAGCGCGGCGGGCGCGTTGAGCGCGGCGAGGACGACCACGGCCGCGGTGCCGAGCAGGGTGTTCTTGAACTGCCGTGAGGGACGGTACGCCATGGGTCAGTTCCCTCCTGTCGGGGCGAACGCCGCCTCCGGCTCGTCGCCGGGCCCGGCGCCGCGGCCCGGCTCGGGGGTGCGGGACCGGGCGGCGGCCCGGCGGGCGCGCAGCACCGACGCCGCCCACACGGCGGGCGGTGCCAGGCAGACGAGCAGCGCGAGGACGGCCCAGGTGCGCATCGCGGCGTGGGTGTGGCCGAGGCGGGCGGAGGCCGCCAGGGAGAGGGCCAGCACGGCCGCCCAGGCGAAGTGGATGCGGAAGGAGGCCGCCCGGTCGGTGCCGGCGGCCGCTCCCTTGGGGGTGACGACGAACCGCCCCTCGGTGCGCAGCACGGCCGAGGCGAGGGAGGCGAGGTAGACGGGCGCGCAGACGGCGGACATCGCGATGCCGGCCAGTCCGCCGGAGCCGGCGGGCTCGTGCGGCGAGACGTTGTGCCGGCGGTTCCACAGGTAGAGGCCGACCTGGAGGGCGGCGGCGTCGGTGTAGAGCATGAGCCACACGTCGGCGGAGACCTGGGTGCCGGAGGCCCCGAACCACAGGAACAGCACGCAGCTGAGGACGCCGAGGAGCCAGTTCACGGCCGTCATCGGGTAGTACACGAGCATCAGCGTGTAGTTGAGGAGCCGGCCCGGCGGCATCCGGAAGAAGCCCTTCCAGTACTGCGTGAGGAGGGTCTCGTACGTCCCCCGGGACCAGCGCAGCTGCTGGGTGAAGAAGTCGGTCCAGGAGGCCGGGCCCTCGCCGACGGCGAGCACGTCCGGGGTGTAGACCGACCGCCAGTACCGGCCGGTGGCCGGGTTGCGCCGGCGGTGTATCTCGAAGCCGGTGGCCATGTCCTCGGTGATGGAGTCGCGGAACCCTCCGGCCTGCCGGAGGGCGCTGATCCGCACGGCGTTGTTGGTGCCGACGAACATGGGCGCCCCGTAGCGGTTGCCGGCCCGCTGGATCAGCGCGTGGAAGAGGTACTGCTGGGACTCGGCGGCCTTGGTGACGGCGGCGGTGTAGTTGCCGTACACCTGCGGGCCGACGACGAAGGCGGTGTCGGGGTCGCGGAAGTAGCCGAGCATCCGCTCCAGGTAGTTCGGCAGCGGGCGGTGGTCGGTGTCGACGGAGGCGAGGAACTCGTAGGCGCCGCCGTGCGCCGCGAGCCAGGCGTTGTAGTTGCCGTGCTTGGTGCGCGCCCGGTGGGGTCCGCGCGCGGTGTTCCAGGCCGGCACCCCCTTGCGGGTGAAGTGGTGCACGCCGAGCTCGGCGCACAGCGCCCTGGCCTCGGGGTCGTCGCCCTCGTCGAGCAGCCACACGTCGAGGTGCCCGTCGTGGCGCAGGTCCACGGCCGCCCGGAGGGTGTCCCGCACCAGGGTGAGGGGCTCCTTGCCGGGGACGTACGTCGTGAGGAACGCGACCCGGGTCCCCGGCTCGGGCGGTACGGGGACGGGGTCCCGGGCGGTCATCGTCGCGTGGGCGATCGACACGACGTTGACCAGCATGAAGAGCATGATCACGCCGATGCAGGCGAGCATCGCGGTGTCGAGGTGCACCAGCCACCACTCGCCGCCCTCGCGGACGGTGCGGTGGGAGGGCCAGACGAGGTAGAGCAGCAGCCCGGCGGCGGCGACGGGCGCGAGCGCCATCAGCAGGACGGCCCGTATTCGCGTGCCCCGCTCCTCCCGGGACAGCAGCGTCCGGTACCGGACCCGCGGCCCGCCGGCATCCGGATCCGCGAACGGACCGGCGAGACGGCTGTGGAGCTCGTAGTCGTAGTCGTCGTCCGGTCGCACGGCCCCTCCCGGTGCTCGAACCCGAGGCTTGGTACCCCCACGAAAGGGGACCCGGGAGGGGGTGTCGAACGGGACTCCCCCGACGGGGGGGTTCCGCGCCGCGGGCCGCGGCCGGGGCCGTACGGGTGAGGCGGGCTCGCGCAGCGGGCCCGGGAGGGTCCGTGCCGGGAGGGCAGCACGGAAAGCGGCGCCGCATCCGCGGCCCCCGGCCGGAGGGGACCCGCCGCCGGAGCCCGTACCGCACGGGGCCGGACTCCGCACGCGGGAAGGCCCCGGATCCGGGGCCGCGGCGCGCAAGCCGCGGGCCCCGCGGGAACCCCGGCCCCCTCCTGCCGCAGGGCCGTTCGGCCCTGCACCGGAAGCGGCCGAACGGCGGCGCGGGTCAAGCCAGGTGGCGCTCCACGGTGGCCACCTTCGACTCCAGGCCGTCGGCCACCCCGGGGCGGATGTCCGCCTTGAGGACGAGCGACACCCGCGGGGCCCGCTCCTCGACGACGGCCACGGCGCGCCGGACGACGTCCATGACCTGGTCCCATTCGCCCTCGACCGAGGTGAACATGGCGTCCGTGCGGTTCGGCAGCCCCGACTCGCGGACCACGCGCACCGCGTCCGCGACGTACTCGCCCACGTCTTCGCCGACCCCCAGCGGGGTCACGGAGAACGCGACGATCATGCGTTCGCCGCTTCGCGGCCCGGGCGGGCGGCTGCCACCAGCTCGGCCTCGTCGCGCTTGAGGATGCGGTCGCCGTACAGGCCGCCGAAGGGGATCACCGCGAGGAGGAAGAACAGGGCCGCCTTCTTGAAGGGCCACTTCGCCTTGTTCCACGCGTCCAGCAGGAACAGCACGTACACGACGAAGAGGAAGCCGTGCAGGGCGCCCAGCGGCGGCATCAGGTAGTCGATGTCCGAGATCCGGCTCAGCAGCGAGCCGAAGATCAGCAGGGCCGGGAACGACAGCGCCTCGGGGACCGAGACGAGGCGCAGCCGGTGCAGGGCGGAGGCGGTCTTGATGTCCATCTTCAACCTTCGGGGGTGGCGGCTCGGGCCGTCCCAGTGTCTCAGCCTCTTTGCCGGATCTTGACCCGGGGGCCCGGGTCCCGCCCGTGCTGCCGCCGTCCGGCGGGTGCCGGTGCCGGAGGAGGGGCCCTGTTCGCCTCCGCACGCTGCGGCTAACGTCATCCCGTGGCTCAGTTCCGACTCCAAGGCAGCAAGGTGCTCGCCGTCGACCTGACCGGGGATGCCGTGAAAGCGAAGAACGGCTCCATGGTTGCGTACGACGGCCAGATGGCCTTCAAGAAGATGACAGGCGGCGGCGAAGGCCTTCGCGGCATGGTGACGCGCCGGCTGACCGGCGAGCAGATGACGGTGATGGAGGTGCAGGGGCACGGCACGTGCTTCTTCGCCGACCGCGCGAGCGAGATCAACCTCGTCAGCCTGCACGGCGAGAAGCTCTACGTGGAGTCCAGCAACCTCCTGTGCACCGACGCCGGCCTGCGCACCGGCACCACCTTCACCGGCCTGCGCGGCGGGGCGACGGGCAACGGCCTGTTCACCACGACCGTCGAGGGCACCGGGCAGGCGGCGATCATGTCGGACGGCCCGGCGGTGGTGCTGCGCGTCAGCTCCCAGTACCCGCTCTCCGTCGACCCGGGGGCGTACATCGCGCACACGGGCGACCTGCGGCAGTCGTTCCAGTCGGGGGTGACCTTCCGCACACTGATCGGCGAGGGGTCCGGCGAGGCGTTCCAGATCCGTTTCGAGGGCGAGGGCCTGGTGTACGTGCAGCCCAGCGAGCGCAACACCGTCGGGGGCGACGTCTGATGCCGTTCCGCGAGATCAACTCGAAGATGGTCGAGGCGCAGATCGTGCCGGGGCAGACCCTGTACAGCCAGCGGGGCGCGATGCTCGCCTACCGCGGCAGCGTGTCGTTCACGCCGAGCATCACCGGCGGCCAGGGCGGCGTCATGGGCATGATCGGCCGGCGCGTGGCGAACGAGCAGACGCCGCTGATGACGGTGGAGGGCAGCGGGACGGTGATGTTCGGCCACGGCGGCCACCACGTCCAGGTCATCCACCTCACCGGCGAGACGCTGTACGTCGAGGCGGACCGGCTGCTGGCCTTCGACGGCACCCTCCAGCAGGGCACGATGTTCATGGGCTCGCAAGGCGGTGTCATGGGCATGGTGCGCGGCCAGGTGACCGGGCAGGGCCTGTTCACCACCACCCTCAAGGGGCACGGCTCGGTGGCCGTGATGGCGCACGGCGGGGTGATCGAGCTCCCCATCACCCCGAACCGCCCGGTCCACGTCGACCCGCAGGCGTACGTGGCCCATCACGGGGACGTCAGGAACAAGCTCTCCACCGCGCTCGGGTGGCGCGACATGGTGGGGCGCGGCTCGGGCGAGGCGTTCCAGCTGGAGCTGTCGGGCCAGGGTGTGGTGTACGTGCAGGCGTCGGAGGAGAAGCTGTGAACTTTGGCCCCGTGACCGGAGGGCCCGGCGGTCCGACGGTCTTCGACCCGTACACGCTGCCGTCGGACGACAACGTGAACCCGTACACCTTCTGCGTGGAGCTCAAGGGCAGCCAGTGGCTCCTGCAGAAGGGCAAGATGATCGCGTACTACGGGCGGATCGAGTTCGACGGCGTCGGGCACGGCCGCTTCGACCGGCTGCTGCGCACCAGCTTCCACTCGCCGCTGCACGCCGGCGACTGGGTGGTCGCCGAAGGCCAGGGCAAGATGCTGCTGGCCGACCGCGCCTACGACGTGAACTCGTACGACCTCGACGAGGGCAACCTGACGATCCGGGCCGGGAACCTGCTCGCGTACCAGCCGTCGCTGGCGCTGAAGCAGTCGATCGTCCCGGGCTTCCTGACGCTGATCGGAACCGGGAAGTTCGTGGCGGCGTCCAACGGTCCGGTGGTCTTCATGGAGCCGCCGCTGCGCGTGGACCCGCAGGCACTGGTCGGGTGGGCGGACTGCCCTTCGCCCTGTCACCATTACGACCACGGGTACATGTCGGGCGTCCTGGGCGGAATCCGTTCGCTCACCGGCATCGGCGGGTCCTCGGGCGAGGAGCACCAGTTCGAGTTCGTCGGGGCCGGGACGGTGCTCCTGCAGTCTTCGGAGGCGCTGATGGCGGAGCGGCCGGTCGGCACGGTCGGCGCGGAACCGGGCGTTCCCGGGTCCGGTGCGGGCCATGGCGGACACGGCGGCCAGGGCCCGCTGGGCCAGCTCGGCGTGCGCATGCCGGGGCAGCTGGGCGATTTCCAGCGGCGCCTGGGGCTGTGAGCGCCGGCTTCCCCGATTTTGTACGTCATTCAACTTTCTTAGGTAGAGTTCATTCATGGAGACCATGGAGACCGAGACGGCCACCCGCTGGCTTACCGACGCCGAGCAGTGCACCTGGCGGACCCACCTGGACGTGAGCAGGCTGCTGATGCACCAGCTGGAAAAGGATCTCCAGCCCTTCGGACTCACCAACAACGACTACGAGATCCTGGTGAACCTCTCGGAGTCCGAGGACCACCGGATGCGGATGAGCGACCTCGCCACGTCGACGCTCCAGTCCAAGAGCCGGCTGTCCCACCAGATCACGCGTATGGAGGCGGCCGGCCTGGTCGTCCGCGTGAACTGCGAGTCCGACCGCAGGGGGCTGTACGCCGTCCTGACCGACGAGGGCATGGAGCTCATGCGGAAGGTCGCCCCGCACCACGTGGCGTCCGTCCGCCGCCACTTCATCGACCTGCTGCCGCCGGAGGCCCTGGCGGCGCTGCGGTCCTCGCTGGAGCCCGTCGCGGCGCATCTGCGGGACCAGCGCGGCAAGGGCTGACGGCGAGAGCCGGGGCGGCAGCGGCGCATCCCGGGCTCCGGCGGGCCGCCGCGCACCGCGCGTAGAACCCGGTCGCGCACGCGCACGGCGAAGGCCGCGCTCCCCGTACGCACGGGGGGCGCGGCCTTCGGCGTCTCCGGCCGGGGCCGCGGTCAGGCGTTGGGACGCTTGCCGTGGTTGGCCTTCTTCTTCTTGCGCGCTCGCTTCTTGTTGCCTCTCTTCGCCATGCGCACTCCCTTGCAGGGGCTCGAACCGGGGCATTCCGGGCGCCGTCAGTCTACGGTCGCCCCGCCCCGCCCGCATGCGGCGCGGTGCGGTGCGGCGCGTGCGGGCGGGGGCGCCGGCCCGCCTCAGCCCTCCGTGAGCGTGGCGAGCAGGGCGTCCGCGGCGGCGTACGGGTCGAGCTCGCCCTGCGCGACCCGGGCGGCCAGGCCGCCGAGGTGGGCGTCCCCGTGCACGTCCGCCATGCGGGCCCGCAGCGCGGTCACGGCGATGGTCTCCACCTCGCGTGCCGCCCGGGCCGCGCGCCGCTGCTGGAGCACCCCGTGCTCGTCCATCCAGGCCCGGTGCTTCTCCAGGGCCTCGACCAGCTCGTCGACGCCCTGGCCGCGGGCGGCGACCGTCTTGACGATCGGCGGCCGCCAGTCGCCCGCCGCCCTGGCCTCGCCCAGGCCCAGCATGTGGTTCAGCTCGCGGGCCGTGGCGTCGGCGCCGTCCCGGTCGGCCTTGTTGACCACGTACACGTCGCCGATCTCCAGGATGCCCGCCTTCGCGGCCTGGATTCCGTCGCCCATGCCGGGCGCCAGCAGCACCACCGACGTGTCGGCCTGCGAGGCGATCTCCACCTCCGACTGGCCGACGCCGACCGTCTCGACGAGGATCACGTCGCAGCCGGCGGCGTCCAGCACCCGGATCGCCTGCGGCGCGGCCCACGCGAGCCCGCCCAGGTGGCCGCGGGTGGCCATGGAGCGGATGTACACGCCGGGGTCCGAGGCGTGGTCCGACATGCGCACCCGGTCGCCCAGCAGGGCGCCGCCGGAGAACGGCGAGGACGGGTCGACGGCCAGCACGCCGACCCGCTTCCCCGCCTTCCGGTACGCCGTCACCAGCGCCGAGGTCGACGTGGACTTGCCGACGCCCGGAGAGCCGGTCAGGCCCACCACGTACGCCCCGCCCGTGAGCGGGGCCAGGGCGGCCATGACCTCGCGCAGCTGCGGGGACGCCCCCTCGACCAGCGAGATCAGCCGGGCCACCGCTCTCGGCCGGCCCTCCCGCGCCTGGGCCACCAGCTGGGGGACGTCCACCGTCATGCGTGCTGCGCTCCTCGGTTCTCGCGGGGGCCCCGCGGGTGCGGGGCCCGGGACGGGTCCTGCGTTTACCGGGCCTCGGGGACCCGGACGATCAGGGCGTCGCCCTGGCCGCCGCCGCCGCACAGGGCGGCCGCGCCGACGCCGCCGCCCCGGCGCTTCAGCTCCAGCGCCAGGTGCAGGACCACGCGGGCGCCGGACATGCCGATCGGGTGGCCCAGGGCGATCGCGCCGCCGTTGACGTTCACCTTTTCCGGGGTCACGCCCAGGTCCTTCATTGACTGCACGGCGACCGCCGCGAAGGCCTCGTTGATCTCGATGAGGTCGAGGTCGGCGACCTCCAGCCCCTCCTTCTGCAGCGCGTGCCGGATCGCGTTCGACGGCTGCGACTGGAGCGAGTTGTCCGGGCCGGCCACGTTGCCGTGGGCGCCGATCTCGGCCAGCCACTCCAGGCCGAGCTCCTCGGCCTTCGCCTTGCTCATCACGACGACGGCGGCGGCGCCGTCGCTGATCTGCGAGGAGGTGCCGGCGGTGATCGTGCCGTCCTTGGCGAACGCCGGGCGCAGCCTGCCCAGCGACTCCACCGTGGTCTCGGGGCGGATGCCCTCGTCCTCGGCGAAGAGGACGGGCTCGCCCTTGCGCTGCGGGATCTCGACCGGGGTGATCTCGGCGTCGAAGACGCCGTTCTTGCGGGCGGCCGCGGCGCGCTGGTGGGAGGCCGCGGCGAACTCGTCCTGCGGGCCGCGCTCGATGCCGAGGCGCGCGTTGTGCTTCTCGGTGGACTCGCCCATGGCGATGCCCTCGAAGGCGTCGGTGAGGCCGTCGTGGGCCATCGCGTCGAGCATGCCGATCGCGCCGTACTTGAAGCCCTCGCGGGAGCCGGGCAGCAGGTGCGGGGCGTTGGTCATGGACTCCTGGCCGCCGGCGACGACGATGTCGAACTCGCCGGCGCGGATCAGCTGGTCGGCCAGGGCGATGGCGTCGAGGCCGGAGAGGCACACCTTGTTGATCGTCAGCGCGGGGACGTTCATCGGGATGCCGGCCTTGACGGCGGCCTGGCGGGCGGGGATCTGGCCGGCGCCGGCCTGGAGGACCTGGCCCATGATCACGTACTGCACCTGGTCGCCGGAGATGCCGGCCCGCTCCAGGGCGGACTTGATGGCGACGGCGCCGAGATCGGCACCCGAGAAGGACTTCAGCGAGCCGAGCAGCCGCCCCATGGGCGTGCGGGCCCCGGCGACGATCACGGACGTGGTGTTGTTCGTTCCGGACATGGAGCACAGCCCCTTGAGGATGAGGAGTGAACGAGGGTTTACCCGAATGTACTGAGCGGTACCCGCGCCGTCACCGGGCAGTGGGTGTGATCGCTGGCACGTTGCGTGACAGGCCTCCTCGGCGGTGCACTGGTCCCATGCTGACAAGAATCGACCACATCGGGATCGCCTGCTTCGACCTGGACAAGACCGTCGAGTTCTACCGTGCCACGTACGGCTTCGAGGTGTTCCACACCGAGGTCAACGAGGAGCAGGGTGTCCGCGAGGCCATGCTCCGGATCAACGGCACCTCGGACGGCGGCGCCTCCTACATCCAGCTCCTCGAACCCGTGCGCGAGGACTCGACCGTCGCCAAGTGGCTGGCGAAGAACGGCGAGGGCGTCCACCACATCGCCTTCGGCACCGAGGACGTCCACGGCGACTCCGAGGCCATCCGCGGCAAGGGCGTCCGGGTCCTCTACGACGCCCCGCGCACCGGCTCCATGGGGTCCTCCATCACCTTCCTCCACCCCAAGGACTGCCACGGCGTCCTGACCGAACTGGTCACCTCCAACCCGCAGCACTGATGTCCCCATTCCCCGGCCGGTAGAGTGGCCGTGGCTCGGCCGGGGTTCGGTGCTTCAGACGGGGTCGGGGCCTGTGACCCCTGCCCCGGTATCTGACACCATTCCCCGGGGGCGCCGTTCAGCGGGCGGACGGTGCTCATTTGGGAGTGAGCTTGCGACCAGGGGACGGATGGGACCGCGCTGTGCGGGGCTATGAAAGCCAGGAGAGCCTTCACGCTGAGGCCGATCATCTCTCGCTCTTCGAAGCGGAGATGGAGCGGCTGAAGAAGGAGCGCGGAAAGGCCGTCCAGCACGCCGAGGACCTCGGCTACCAGGTCGAGGTCCTCCGTGCGAAGCTGCACGAGGTGCGGCGGGCCCTCGCGTCCCGCCCCGCGTACGACGGCCAGGACATCGGCTACCAGGCCGAACGGCTGCTGCGCGACGCCCAGGTGCAGGCGGACCAGATGCGCTCGGACGCCGAACGCGAGCTGCGCGACGCCCGGGCGCAGACCCAGCGCATCCTCCAGGAGCACGCCGAGCACCAGGCGCGCCTCCAGGCCGAGCTGCACGCCGAGGCCGTCAACCGCCGCCAGCGGCTGGACCAGGAGCTCAACGAGCGCCGCCAGACCGTCGAGGCGCACGTCAACGAGAACGTGGCATGGGCCGAGCAGCTGCGCGCCCGCACCGAGGCGCAGGCGCGCCGGCTCATGGACGAGTCCCGCGCCGAGGCCGAGCAGGCCCTGAACGCCGCCCGCGCCGAGGCAGCCCGGGTCGCCGAGGAGACCCGCCGCAGGCTCGCCGCCGACGCCGAGGCCGCCCGCGCCGAGGCGGAGGCGACGCTGCTGCGCGCCCGCAAGGAGGCCGAGCGGCTGCTGACCGCCGCCTCCGCGCAGGCGCAGGAGGCCACCGAGCACGCGGAGCGGCTCCGGTCGTCGACCACCGCGGAGGCCGAGCAGACCCGCCGGCAGACCCTGGACCTCGGCCGGGTGGCCGAGCAGCGCGTCCAGGAGGCCGAGGGCGCCCTGCGCGAGGCCCGCACCGAGGCCGAACGGGTCCTCGCGGAGGCCAAGGAGAGCGCCGCCCGGCAGCTCGCCTCGGCGGAGTCCGTCAACGAGCAGCGCACCCGCACGGCCAAGGAGCAGGTCGCCCGGCTGGTCGGCGAGGCCACCAAGGAGGCCGAGGCGCTCAAGGCGGAGGCCGAGCAGGTCCTCGCGGACGCCCGCGCCGAGGTGGAGCGGCAGCGCGCCGAGGCCGCCGAGCAGGCCCGAGCCGCCGCGGCGGAGGACACCGCCGCGCAGCTCGCGAAGGCCGCCCGCACGGCCGAGGACATCCTGACGAAGGCCTCGGAGGACGCCCGGGCCACCACCCGCGCCGCGTCCGAGGAGGCGGAGCGGATCCGCCGCGAGGCCGAGGCGGAGGCCGAGCGGCTGCGCGCCCAGGCGGCGGACGCGGCCGCGGAGCTCAAGGGCGCCGCGAAGGACGACACCGAGGAGTACCGGGCCCGCACCGTCGAGCTCCAGGCGGAGGCGCGGCGGCTGCGCGGCGAGGCCGAGCAGCTGCGCGCCGAGGCCGTCGCCGAGGGCGAGCGGATCCGCGGCGAGGCCCGCCGCGAGGCCGTCCAGCAGATCGAGGAGGCGGCGAAGACCGCCGAGGAGCTCCTCGGCAAGGCCAAGGCCGATGCGGACGAGCTGCGCTCCGGCGCCGCCGCCGAGAGCGAGCGGGTGCGCGCGGAGGCCGTCGAGCGGGCCACCACGCTGCGCCGGCAGGCCGAGGAGACCCTGGAGCGCACCCGCGCCGAGGCCGAGCGGCTGCGCTCGGAGGCGGAGGAGCAGGCCGAGGCCGTCCGCGCCGAGGCGGACGCCGCGGCCGCGGCCCGCCGCGAGGAGACCGAGCAGGCCCTCGCCGCGAAGCGGACCGAGGCCGAGGCCGAGCTGTCCCGGCTGCACGGCGAGGCCGAGACCCGGCTGGCGACCGCCGAGCAGACGCTCCGCGACGCCCGCGGCGCGGCGGAGGGCATCCGCCGCGAGACCACCGAGGAGGTCGACCGGCTCCGCGCCGAGTCGGCCGAGCGGATCCGCACCCTCCAGGCCCAGTCGGAGGCGGAGGCGGACCGGCTGCGCACGGAGGCCGCCGAGGACGCGGGCCGGGTCCGCGCGGAGGCCGAGCAGGCGGCCGTACGGCTGCGCAGCGAGGCCGAGACCGAGGCCGAGCGGGTGCGTGCGGAGGCCCAGGAGACCGCGGACCGGCTGCGCGCGGAGGCGAAGGCCGCCGCGGAACGGGTCGCCGGGGAGGCCGCGGAGGCGCTGGCCGCCGCCCAGGAGGAGGCGGCCCGGCGGCGCCGGGAGGCCGAGGAGACCCTCGCGTCGGCGCGGACCGACGCGGAGAGCGAGCGCGCCCAGGCCCGCGAGCAGAGCGAGGAGCTGCTCGCCGCGGCCCGCAAGCGCTCGGAGGAGGCGCAGGCCGAGGCGGCCCGCCTGACCGAGGAGGCCGAGCGGCGCGCCGCGGAGCTGGTCGCGGCGGCCGAGGCCACCGCCCAGCAGGTCCGCGACTCCGTGGCCGGGCTGCACGAGCAGGCCGAGGAGGAGATCGCCGGGCTGCGCAGCGCCGCCGAGCACGCGGCGGAGCGTACGCGGACGGAGGCCGAGGAGGAGGCCTCCCGGGTCCGTGCGGACGCGTACGACGAGCGGGAGCGCGCCACCGAGGACGCCAACCGCATCCGCACCGAGGCGCGGAACGAGACGGACGCGGCGAAGGCCCTCGCCGAGCGCACGGTCGCGGACGCGATCGCCGAGGCGGAGCAGCTGCGCAGCGACACCGCCGAGTACGCCCAGCGGGTGCGTACGGAGGCCACGGACGCCCTCGCGGCGGCCGAGCGGGACGCCGCCCGCACCCGGGCCGACGCCCGCGACGACGCCAACCGCATCCGCGGCGAGGCCGGGGAGGCGCTGGAGGCCTCCCGCGCCGAGGGCGTGCGGATCGTCGCCGACGCGACGGCGGAGGCCGAGCGGATCACCGAGGAGACCCGCGCTGCCAACGAGGCCACCGTGGCGGACGCGGCGGCCGAGGCGGAGCGGCTCACGGCCGAGGCCGCCGAGGCCGCGGAGGCCACCCGCACCGAGGCCGCGGCCACCCTGGACGAGGCGCGCACGGAGGCGGGCCGGCTGCGCACCGAGGCCGCCGAGCAGGCGGACCGGCTCGTCACCGAGGCGGTCTCCGAGGCGGAACGGCTCACGGAGGAGACGCGCGCCGCGAACGAGGCGGCGCTCGCCGCCGCGAAGGCGAAGGCCGAGAAGCTCACCCGGCAGGCCGCCGACACGATGGCGGCCGCCGAGCGGGACGCCGCCCGTGTCCTGGTGGACGCCCGCAACGAGGGCGACCGCCTGGTCGACGAGGTGCGCGCGGCGAACGAGCTGACGATCGGCGAGGCGGCCGAGGAGGCCGAGCGGCTGCGCACCGAGGCGGCGCAGCTCCTCGACGACGCCCGCGCCGAGGGAGGCCGGATCATCGGCGAGGCCACCGCGGAGGCGGAGCGCCTCACCCTCGCGGCGAACGAGACGCTCGCAGCGGCCGAGCGCGAGGCGGAGCAGACCCTCGACGAGGCGCGTGCGGAGGCCGGCCGGCTGCGCACCGAGGCCGCCGAGCAGGCGGACCGGCTGGTCACCGAGGCGTCCGCGGAGGCCGACAAGCTCACCGCCCGGACGCGCCGGGACAACGAGCGCACCGTCGGCGAGGCCGCCGCGGAGGCCGAGCGGCTGCGCGCCGAGGCGTCGGAGGCGCTGTCGTCGGCGCAGGAGCACGCCGCCCGCACCCGGGCGGAGGCCGAACGGGTCCGGAAGGAGGCGGCCGCCGAGGCGGAGCGCACCCGCACGGAGGCCCGCGAGGAGTCCGACCGGCTGCTGGACGAGGCGCGCGAGGAGGCCGGCAAGCGGCGTACCGAGGCCGCGGAGCAGGTGGACCGGCTCATCACCGAGGCCGCGGCGGAGGCGGAGCAGCTCGCCGCGGACGCGAAGGCGAAGGCCGTGGCGGCGACGACGGCCGCGGAGGAGCAGGCCGACGCGATGGTCGACGCCGCCCGCAAGGAGGCGGCCCGGATCACGTCGGAGGCGACCGTCGAGGGCAACTCGCTGGTCGAGAAGGCCCGTACGGATGCGGACGAGCTGCTGGTCGGCGCGCGGTCGGACGCCGCCGCCATAAGGGAGCGGGCGGAGGAGCTGCGCAGCCGCGTCGAGAGCGAGATCGAGGAGCTGCACGAGCGCGCCCGCCGGGAGACGGCCGAGCAGATGAAGTCGGCCGGCGAACGCGTGGACAAGCTGGTCCGCGCGGCGACGGAGCAGAGCGTCGAGGCAGAGAACAAGGCCAAGACCATGCTGTCGGACGCGAGCAGCGAGGCGGGCAAGGTGCGCATCGCGGCGGTCCGCAAGGCGGAGACGCTGCTGAAGGAGGCGGAGCAGAAGAAGGCCGAGCTGGCCCGCGAGGCGGAGGCCGCGCTCGCCGAGGCGAAGGCGGAGGCCGAGCGGATCGTGGAGGAGGGCCGGCGCGAGCTGGAGGTGCTGGTGCGCCGCCGCGAGGACATCCAGGCGGAGATCTCCCGTGTCCAGGACGTTCTTGAGGCGTTGGAGTCTTTCGAGGCGCCTTCGGGCGGCAAGGCCTCGGTGGTCGGGCAGGGTCCTGGGGGCGTGAAGGCCGGAGCTGCGGCGGGGTCGTCCCGTTCGGGGGGCAAGTCCTCGGACGGGTGAACGGTGTCCGAAGGGTGAGCACCTGATGAAGGTTCATCCGAACGAGTGATAAGCAATCTGCCGTCTTGCCACTCAAAAGGGGTGTCATTGTCCAGATCAAACGCGGATTGACTCGATGACACGCCGTTCGGGCGCCTAGGATTCCCCTAACACCTCACGTAGCACCTCATCGGTCTCATTCGACAGGAACCCCATGAGCGACACTTCCTCCCCCTTCGGCTTCGAGCTCGTGCGGCGTGGTTACGACCGCGGTCAGGTGGACGACCGCATTGCCAAGCTGGTCTCCGACCGCGACAGCGCCCTCGGCCGTATCAGTGCCCTGGAAAAGCGGATCGAGGAGTTGCATCTCGAAACGCAGAACGCCCAGGCCCAGGTGAGCGACGCGGAGCCGTCGTACGCGGGCCTCGGCGCGCGGGTCGAGAAGATCCTGCGGCTCGCCGAGGAGGAGGCCAAGGACCTGCGTGAGGAGGCCCGCCGGGCGGCCGAGCAGCACCGCGAGCTGGCCGAGTCGGCGGCCCAGCAGGTGCGCAACGACGCCGAGTCGTTCGCGGCGGACCGCAAGTCGAAGGCGGAGGACGAGGGCGTCCGCATCGTCGAGAAGGCCAAGGGCGACGCGGCCACCCTGCGCGCCGAGGCCCAGAAGGACGCGGCCTCCAAGCGCGAGGAGGCCGACGCGCTGTTCGAGGAGACCCGCGCCAAGGCCGCCCAGGCCGCGGCCGACTTCGAGACCAACCTGGCCAAGCGCCGCGAGCAGTCCGAGCGCGACCTGGCCTCCCGCCAGGCGAAGGCCGAGAAGCGGCTGGCGGAGATCGAGCACCGCGCCGAGCAGCTGCGCCTGGAGGCCGAGAAGCTGCGTACGGACGCCGAGCGCCGGGCGCGCCAGACGGTGGAGACCGCGCAGCGCCAGGCCGAGGACATCGTGGCCGACGCCAACGCGAAGGCGGACCGCATCCGCAGCGAGTCGGAGCGCGAGCTGGCGGCGCTGACCAACCGCCGCGACTCGATCAACGCCCAGCTGACCAACGTCCGCGAGATGCTGGCGACGCTGACCGGTGCCGCGGTGGCGGCCGCGGGCTCCCCGATCGACGACGAGCCGGTCTCCCGCGGGGTCCCGGCACAGCAGACCCGCTAAGAGGCGGCCTAGTCCCGAGGCGGCGTCCCGGCGCTGCTGCTCCTGCCTGGTCAGAGGTGTTCTGACGCGCCGTCGACCGGTTCGCGGCGAAACGTCGTCCCGAGGGCCCCGTGTCACCCGTTCGAGGTGGCGCGGGGCCCTCGGGCGCTTTAGCGTAAGCCTCATGATCGAGCTAGAGGCCCTTACCAAGCGATTCGGCGCCAAGACCGCCGTCGACAACCTCAGCTTCCAGGTCAAACCGGGGGTGGTCACCGGCTTCCTCGGCCCGAACGGGGCCGGGAAGTCCACGACCATGCGCATGATGCTCGACCTCGACAACCCGACGAGCGGGACGGTCAGGATCGACGGCAAGCACTACCGGGACCTGTCGGAGCCCTTGAAGCACATCGGTGCTCTTCTGGACGCGAAGGCCATGCACGGCGGCCGCAGCGCCTACAACAACCTGCTGTGCCTGGCGCAGTCGAACCGGATCCCGGCGAGCCGTGTCGGCGAGGTCCTCGACCTCGTCGGCCTGACGGCCGTCGCGAAGAAGAAGTCGAAAGGATTTTCGCTCGGCATGGGGCAGCGGCTGGGCATCGCCGCCGCCCTGCTCGGCGATCCGGAGATCCTCATGTTCGACGAGCCGGTCAACGGCCTGGACCCGGAGGGAATTCTCTGGATCCGCAACCTGATGAAGGGTCTGGCCGGGGAGGGGCGGACGGTGTTCGTCTCCTCGCACCTGATGAGCGAGATGGCGCTGACCGCCGACCATTTGATCGTTATCGGCCAGGGAAAGCTTTTGGCCGACATGTCGATGGCCGAATTCATTCACCAGAACTCGCGCAGCTTCGTACGGCTGCGCTCGCCGCAGCAGGAGCAGCTCAAGGACCTCCTGCACGCGGAGGGGATCGCGGCGGCCGCCCTCCCGGACTCCGGCGCCCTCGAAGTCGACGGCGTGCCGTCCGAACAGCTCGGCGAACTGGCCGCCCGGCACGGCATCGTGCTGCACGAACTCAGCCCGCAGCGGGCTTCACTGGAGGAAGCGTTCATGCGCATGACGGCGGACTCCGTCGAATACCAGGCCCACGCCCCCGGCGCCCCGGCGGCCGGTGTCGGCGGCCAGGCCGGTCCGGCCGACGCCCCCGCCTGGGGTGCCGGAGCCGAGGCGACCTCCAAGGGCGGCCGGTGACCATGTCCTTCCCCGCAGTCCTCCGGTCCGAGTGGACCAAGATCCGTACCGTGGCCTCCACCGTCTGGACCCTGGCGGCAGCCGCGGTCGTCACGGTCGGCATGAGCGCCCTGCTGTGCGTCTTCCTGAACTCGCAGTTCGAGAACATGCCGAAGGAGCAGCAGCTCGCCTTCGACCCGACGGCGTCCAGCTTCGCCGGCATGTCGCTGGGCCAGGCCGCCGTCATCGTCTTCGGCGTCCTGGTCGTGGGCACCGAGTACAGCACCGGCATGATCCGGACCTCGCTCGCGGCGGTGCCCCGCCGCGGCTCCTTCCTGGCCGGGAAGCTGCTCGTGGCCACCGCCCTCGCGCTGGCCGTGGGCCTGGTCACGAGCTTCGTGTCCTTCTTCACCGGCCAGGCCCTGCTGGGCGAGCACAGCATCGGCATCGGCGAGCCGAACGTCCTGCGCGCGGTCTTCGGTGCCGGGCTCTACATGGCGGTCATCGCCCTGTTCGCCATGGGCCTGACGATGGTGCTGCGCAGCTCGATGCTGGCGCTCGGCATCCTGCTGCCCTTCGTCTTCCTGCTCTCGCCGATCCTCGGCTCGGTCGATGCCACGCAGAAGGTCGCCTACTTCTTCCCGAACGTGGCCGGCAGCCGGATCATGCAGACCGTCCCGGCCGTGCTGGACGGCTCTGAGCCGCCGTACGGACCCTGGGGCGGTTTCGGGATCATGGCCGCCTGGGCGGCCCTCGCCGTGGTGGCCGGCTACGCGGTCCTGCGCAAGCGCGACGCCTGACCGCAGCCCTCCCGAGGACGGGGCCCCGCCGGCATCGCGGGCGGGGTCCCGTCCCTCCCTGTGGGGTCCGTCTCAGGGCGGACCCCGCACCCGCCCTCCCCCGGCAGGCGGACACCGCTCCCGCCGGCCGTACTACGGGTCATTCCCGGGTCGGCCTCAGGGACGCCTCAGGGATTCGGCCCTGCGCGGAACCACAGCCTCCTGGCTATCCTCTTAACCCTTAACTCGGACGAGAGCCGTCCGCCGGGCAAGGGGCAGAGCAATGATCGAGGCAGTCGGCCTGACCAAGCGCTTCGGCGCCAAGACCGCGGTCGACCAGCTGTCCTTCCAGGTCAGGCCCGGTCACGTGACCGGCTTCCTGGGGCCCAACGGCTCCGGCAAGTCCACCACCATGCGCATGATCCTCGGCCTTGACCAGCCCACTTCCGGCCAGGTCACGATCAACGGCCGCCCCTTCCGCGAGCTCGGCAACGCCCAGCGCAACGTCGGCGCCCTCCTCGACGCGAAGGCCGTCCACGGCGGCCGCCGCGCCCGCACCCACCTGCTGTCCATCGCCCAGCTCTCCGGGATCCCGGAGAAGCGGGTGGACGAGGTGCTGGCCGTCGTCGGCCTCCAGGACGTCGCCCGGCAGCGCACCAAGGGCTTCTCCCTCGGCATGGGCCAGCGCCTCGGCATCGCCACCGCCCTCCTCGGCGACCCGCGCGTGCTCCTCTTCGACGAGCCGGTCAACGGCCTCGACCCCGAGGGCATCCTCTGGGTCCGCAACCTCATGCGGCAGCTGGCCTCCGAGGGCCGCACCGTCTTCGTCTCCTCGCACCTGATGAGCGAGATGGCGCTGACCGCCGACCACCTCATCGTCATCGGCCGCGGACGGCTGCTGGCCGACATGGGCACCCAGGAGTTCATCGCCCACAACTCGGCCGGATTCGCGCGGGTCCGCGCGGCCGGCAATGATCAGGATGGCCGGAAGGCGCTGGCCGCGGCCCTGACGGCGGCAGGCGGCAGGGTGCTGCAGGAGCCCGACGGCGCGCTGCGCGTGACGGGCCTGGAGCTGCCGCACATCTCGGACCTCGCGCACGGGGTCGGCGTACGCCTGTGGGAGCTGTCCCCGCACCGGGCCTCGCTGGAGGAGGCCTACATGCGGATGACGCAGTCCTCCGTCGAGTACACCTCCACCGACGACCCGCGCGCCGAGCTCTGGGAGCCGGACCCGCTGGCCCTGCCCGCCTGGGAGGACGGCGCCGCGGCGCCCGAGGTACCGCAGGATGGTTTCTTCGCTCCCCCGCCGCCCGGCGCGGGCGGGAAGCCCTTCCTGATGCCCGGCAGTGCCGCCGAGCTCGCCGGCACCGCCGGCACCGCACCGAACAACCCCGAGGACACCCGATGACCGGCCCCGCCACCCTCCCGGACCAGCCGCAGGAGCAGGACCCGTCGCTGCCCGAGACCCGGCCGCACCTGGGGCACGCCCTCGCCTCCGAGTGGACCAAGATGGTCTCCGTCCGCTCCACTCTGTGGACGCTGGGCGCGCTGGTCCTCCTCGTCGTCGGCATCGGGCTGCTCGCCCTCGGCGAGACCGACGACCCCACCGGCTTCACCAACCCCCCGCACACCGCGGCCGCGGTCTTCGGGCTGCTGGTGGGGCAGGTCGCGGTGATCGTCCTCGGCGTGCTCACGGTCACCTCCGAGTACGCCACCGGGCTGATCCGCACGACGCTGACCGCGGCCCCCGACCGGGCCCGGGTGCTGACCGCCAAGTACCTCGTCTTCTCCGCGGTCGCCTTCACGGTCGTCAGCGCCTCGGTCGCGGTGGTCGGCATCGCCTCGATGATCGCGGTGGACAGCCCGGAGGCGCACCAGACCGCCGGCGAGTGGCTCGCCGCCCTGGCCGGCTGCCTCTACATCACCCTGCTCGGGGTGCTCGGCCTCGCGATCGGCGCCGTCGTGCGGCACTCCGCCGGGGCCATCGCGGTCATGCTCGGACTGGTCACGCTCCCGCCGGTGGTCGGGGGGATGCTGACCATGTGGGAGAGCCTCACCCCGCTCGGCAACCTGATCATCCGCTACAACGCGCCGGTCGCCGTCATGCAGATGTTCGGCCTGCCCACCTCCGAGGTGGGCGGCCTGCCGGGCAACTGGGCGCAGCTGGCGCTGATCGTCGCCGTGGCCGGCACCGCCGTCGCGGGGTCGTACGCGGTCGTCGGCCGGCGGGACGTGTAGCCCGCCCCCGCTCCCGGCCCGCGCCTCAGTACCGGGGGGCGCTCCTGGACCGCTGCACCCGCGTGGTGCGGCGGTCCTTCGCGTTCCAGCAGGCCTTGTGCCAGTGCCTGCGGTCGTCCACGCCGCCGTACTCGGGCCAGGCCACCAGGTGGGGGGTGCCGGAGGGGATCTCCTGGTCGCAGCCCGGGCAGCGGTAGCGCTTGCCGGCGGCGCTCGCACCCGCGACGTGCCGGACCTTCCACTCCTCGCCCAGGTACTCCTCGGTGCGCTCCAGGCCGAACCGGTCGCCGCCCGCTGCCGCGGATCCGGCGCCGCCGTCCGCGCGGTCGGCTGGCTTCCCGCCGCCCCTGGGGCGGTTGTGGCGCGGTGACACGTATACCTCACGAATGGGCGGACGGCAGTGACTTTCCCCCAGACTACGCGCAGCGGCGGCGGCAGCCCGCAGGGTGTCGGGAAGGGGTCCGCGGCCCGGACGGCACCGGCCCGACAATCCCAATAACTTTCCTGCCGGACCGTGCCCTTGGCACGTGTCGGGCGTTGTTGCCATAGGAAGTACCGGTCGACCTGGGGAGGCCGCGTCAGCCGGCGAGGAGGAGAAGGCGATGCGCGTAGGAGCGTTCGTACTGGCGGCCCAGTTCCCGGGCCAGGGGCACGGGGAGGCACTGCACCGGGCGGTGCGGACGGCGGAGGTGGCGGACGAGGCCGGGCTCGACTCGGTCTGGCTCGCCGAGCACCACTTCGTCCCCTACGGCGTGTGCCCCTCGGCGGTGACCCTGGCGGGGCTGCTGCTCGGGCGGACGAAACGGCTGACGGTGGGAACGGCGGTCAGCGTGCTGCCGAACACCCACCCGGTGGCCCTCGCCGAGCAGGCGGCGCTGCTGCACATCGCCTCCGGCGGCCGCTTCTCCCTGGGCGTCGGCCGCGGCGGGCCGTGGGTCGACCTGGAGGTCTTCGGGGGCGGGCTGGACGCGTACGAGCACGGCTTCCCGGAGGGGCTGGACCTGCTGCGGCGCTGGCTCTCGGAGCCGCGGGTGTCGTCCGTCGGCGGGCGGCACGTCTTCCGCGAGGTGGCCGTCGTCCCGCGGCCCGCGGAGGCGCTCGACGGCGACGGACAGGGGCCGGAAGTGATCGTCGCCTGCACCTCGCCCGCCTCGGTGCGGCTGGCCGCCGAGCGGGGGCTGCCGATGCTGCTCGGCATGCACTGCGGGGACGAGGAGAAGGCGGCGATGGTTGCCCTGTACCGGCGTACGGCGGCCGAGGCGGGCCGCGACCCGCACGCCCCGCACGTGTCGGCGGGCGTGTGCCAGCTCGCGGACCGGACGCGCGACGCCCGCGAGACGCTCGCGAAGGCGATGCCGGGCTGGCTGAAGCAGGGCCTTGACGCGCACGTGACCGTGGACGGCCGGGCCCGGGCGATGCGCGACCCCGCCGCCTACACCGGGCTGCTGTGCGACCTGCACCCGGTGGGGACGCCGCGGTTGGCGGCGGACCGCCTCGCGGCGACGTCCGAGCGGACGGGCATCACACGCTTCGCCCTGCTGGCGGAGGGGTCCGGCGACCTCGCGGCCACCGAGGAGAACGTGCGCCGGCTCGCCGCCGAGGTCCTGCCCCGCCTCCGCTGAGGCCCGCGCCGGGCCGCCGGACAGGCCCTAGCAGTCGCGCAGCTCCGGCGACTGGTTGAGCAGCTGGCCGCGGATCGAGGTGAAGCGGGCCAGGCGGTCGTCCGCGGAGGCGTCCAGCGGGAAGACGGCGACGCGGTGGCAGTTCTGGAAGGCCAGGCGCACGCCGAAGTGGCGCTGGAGCGCACCCCGTATGGCGTCGCTCGCGAGGGCGCGCAGCAGCTGTCCGCGCGCCTGCTCGTCGGGCGGCGGCGTCTGGTTGTCGGCGAAGTCCCCGCCGTCCACCTGCAGCCGCGCCACGAGCGAGCTGATCATCTCCCATGCGAAGGGCAGGGAGGTCCGGACGCAGTCGACGAAGGCGGCTTCGTCGACCTCGCCTCGCTCGGCCTGTTCGAGTAGGGCCGGTGAGACGTCGAGCGACATGGGTTCTCCTCTCGCGACCCCGGTCCTCTGGGCAGCCGGGGTCCTACGGGCAGGGAGGGAGGCGGCCGGCGCGGCGACGCACTGTGCACGCTCGACGACCTCCCGCCACCACCGTAGGCGCCCTCAGGGGGCCGCACCAGGAGAATGCGCATACAACGCGCCATCGGCGAACGGGGCTTTCGGGGGCGAATCGCGTGCGGGCCCGCGGGTCGAGTAGCGTTGCGCACCATGCGTCTCGTGATTGCCCGCTGCTCCGTCGACTACGCGGGCCGCCTCACCGCCCACCTGCCCTCGGCACCCCGTCTGATCCTCGTGAAGGCCGACGGCAGTGTCTCGATCCACGCGGACGACCGGGCGTACAAACCGCTCAACTGGATGTCGCCTCCGTGCACTCTCAAGGAGGGCACGGGCGACCAGGAAGGCGTGTGGACCGTCGTCAACAAGGCGGGCGAGAAGCTCATCATCACGATGGAGGAGGTCCTCCACGACTCCTCCCACGAGCTGGGCGTCGACCCGGGCCTGATCAAGGACGGCGTCGAGGCGCACCTGCAGGAGCTCCTCGCGGACCGCATCGACACCCTGGGCGAGGGCTACACGCTGATCCGGCGCGAGTACATGACGGCGATCGGGCCGGTGGACATCCTGTGCCGGGACGCCTCGGGCGCGACGGTGGCCGTCGAGATCAAGCGGCGCGGCGAGATCGACGGCGTCGAGCAGCTGACCCGCTACCTGGAGCTCCTCAACCGGGACCCGCATCTGGCGCCGGTCCGCGGCGTGTTCGCGGCCCAGGAGATCAAGCCGCAGGCGCGTGTCCTGGCCACGGACCGCGGCATGGACTGCGTGGTGCTCGACTACGACGCGCTGCGCGGCATCGAGGACGACAAGCTGCGCCTGTTCTGACGGTGCCCCGCGCCGGCCGCGGCGCGCATCCGCGGCGGCCGGATCGGTGCCCCGCATCCGTCACGTCGGCCGCACCCCCGAGGGGGGTGCGGCCGCTGTGCGTGTACGGGCGGGGTGTGCCGCTATGACTGGGGGGACTGCTCTTGCGAGGTGGTCGGGCCCGCCGCCGTGGTCGTGCCCGTGGCCGTGGCCGGGGGCGTGGTGGCCGTCGGCGTGGGCGCCTGCGACGGCGTCGGGCTCGCGACGGGGCTCTGGCTGGGCGAGGGCGTCGAGGCCGTGGGGCCGGTCACCGGCGGGCTCTGCGTGGACGGCCCGGTCCCGGGCGACGGCCGGCGCGAGGGGGCGCCCTTGGAGGGGCTCGCCCCGGGGCTCTGGCCGGGCTCCGCGGAGGCGCCGGACTGCCGCGGGGACGGCGCCGTGGCGGGCTGCGGTACGGAGTCGCTGCCGCCGCCGTCCGTGCCCGTCGAGCCGGCGCCGCTCGACGGCGTGTCCGCCGACGGGGTCGAGGAGGTCGTGGAGCCGCCGGCCGGGGCCTGCGTCCCGGACGAGCTCATCGCGAGCCCGACGACCGTGCCGAGCACCGCCACGGTCAGCGCGCCGGCCGCCCTGCTGCGGCAGCGGCGCAAGGCCGTCCTGGCGGCCGGGC
>NZ_RPSE01000329.1:0-7279 GCF_003949955.1 Streptomyces sp. WAC05292 | reverse complement strand
CCGTTCTCGTGGTCGGCGGGCGGGGTCTGGGATTCGTACGCGCTCCACGTCCGGTTCGACAGGAACCACAGGAGCCCGGTCAGTGCCGCCGGGACGAGGGCGGCGAGCGCGAGGCGTCGGCCGGGCTGGCCCCACCAGCGGCCGGGTTCGGCGAAGTGCAGCCACGGGCGGGAGCGGGTGCAGGGGTGCGAGCCGGCGCACTGCCAGGCGAGCAGGTCCAGCGCGACCTCGCAGGCGGCCGCGATCAGCAGCAGCGTCAGGCTGAGGGCGATGATGCGGACGAGCAGCCCGTAGGTGCGCACCGCGCGCGGCTGCGGGAGGCCGTCGGGCACGGCGGGGCGCGCCCAGTGCGCGAGGTTGACCACCATGAAGGGCAGGAGCAGCAGCCACAGGGCGCGCGAGCCGTTGCCCGAGGTGAGGCGGGACCAGCAGTACGCCTCCACGACGGGCCGGCCGGCGTACCGCTCGGGGTGCGCCTCGGCGTCGGCGTCGGCGGTGCGGCGGAAGACGGCGGCGGTGGCGTCGCCGGTGACGCGCACGGTGCGCGGGTCGTCGAGGAGTCTCTCCGGGGAGGCGCCGTGGACGCCGTGGACGCGCAGTTCGAGGCCCAACGGCCTTGGCGCGGCTTGGAGTTCGGGGGCGAGGGGGTGGGGGATGTCCGGCATGGGCGGCCTCCGCTCGCGGGGCGGGAGTCAGCGCGACCTCCAGCATCCCGCGCGCCGGGCCCGCCGCCTAGCCCCTGTACGGGCGACACGGCGGGCCCCGACGCTCGGCCTGCCAAACGCTGTTGACTGACCGTCAGGCGCAGCGCACGGCCACTGACCCGGCCCTGCCGGGCCGCGGCCGGTCAGGCGGCCGGTTCGCGCCAGGTGCCGGTCGCCAGGAGCGTGTCGATGGTCTGGGCGTACGGTGCGAGGTCGAGGCCCTGCGCGGCGACCCAGTCGTCGGAGTAGTACTTGTCCAGGTAGCGGTCGCCGGGGTCGCACAGCAGGGTGACGACGCTGCCCGTCCGCCCCTCGGCCACCATCTCCGCGACGATCTTCAGGGCGCTCCAGAGGCCCGTGCCGGTCGAGCCGCCGGCCTTGCGGCCGATGGCCCGCTCCAGGGCTCGGCAGGCGGCGACGCTGGCCGCGTCGGGCACCTTCATCATCCGGTCGATGGCACCGGGCACGAAGCTCGGCTCCATGCGCGGTCTGCCGATGCCCTCGATGCGGGAGCCGCAGTCGCTGGTCGCGCCGGGGTCGTCCGCCGTCCAGCCGTCGAAGAAGCAGGAGTTCTCCGGGTCGGGGACGCAGACGCGCGTGTCGTGCTGCATGTAGTGCACGTAGCGGGCGATGGTCGCCGAGGTGCCGCCGGTGCCGGCGGTGGCGACGATCCACGCGGGCTCCGGGTAGCGCTCCAGGCGCAGTTGCTGGTAGATCGACTCGGCGATGTTGTTGTTGCCCCGCCAGTCGGTGGCCCGCTCCGCGTACGTGAACTGGTCCATGTAGTGGCCGCCGGTGCGGGCCGCCAGGTCGGCCGACTCCTCGTACATCTTCATCGGGTCGTCGACGAAGTGGCAGGCGCCGCCGTGGAATTCGATCAGGCGGCACTTCTCGGGGCTGGTCGTGCGCGGCATGACGGCGATGAACGGGACGCCGATCAGTTTGGCGAAGTACGCCTCGGAGACGGCGGTCGAGCCGGAGGAGGCCTCGATGACGGGCCGTCCGGGGCGGATCCAGCCGTTGCACAGGGCGTAGAGGAACAGCGAGCGTGCGAGGCGGTGCTTGAGGGAGCCGGTCGGGTGCGTGGACTCGTCCTTGAGGTAGAGGTCGATGCCCCATTCCTCGGGGAGCGGGAAGCGCAGCAGGTGGGTGTCGGCGGAGCGGTTGGCGTCCGCCTGCACCTTGCGGACGGCGTCTTTCAGCCAGGCGCGGTACTCCGCGTCGCTGCGGTCGACGTCCGCCGTCGTGGCCGCGGGCCCCGCCGCGGCCTGCGTGGCGGAGGTACGGGTGGTGCTCATGCGCCTTGCTCCTTCGTGCGTTGCTTCGCCCCCTGCTTTCGCAATGTACCTCCGCCACCTGCGCAAACAGTCACTTTGGGTGTCTACATGGATCGCTTTCGGTCGCGTTCGGTTGCACTCCCGCGCACCGTGGGTGACCCTGGTGGAGCATTACTGAGGGTGCAGCACCCGTAACACTCATGTCGGGGAGTCGCAGCCGTGATCAGTCACTCACGCAGGCACTGCGTCGTCGAACTGCAGGCCCTGCCCGCCCGGATCGGACAGATCCGGAGGATCGTCTCGGCGCAATTGCGCCACTGGCAGCTGGATCCACTCATAGACCGGGCTGCGCTCGGCGTGACGGAGCTCCTGAGCAACGTCCACCGCCACGCGCAGCCCGACAAGACCTGCACGGTGGAGATCGAGCTGCGGCTCGGACGGCTCACGGTCTCCGTGTACGACAGCGATCCGCGCCTCCCGGTCCTCAGGACGGCCGCCGCGAGACCGCCCGCACCGGATGCACCGCCCACCCTGGACGTCCCCGGCCCGCTGGACCCCCTGGACGCCCTCGAAACCTGCGGGCGGGGCCTCGCCCTCGTCGACGCGCTCAGCGAGGCGTGGGGCGCCCGGCCGCAGGAGGGCGGCGCCGGCAAGGTCGTCTGGTTCTCGCTGCGCGCGGCGCCGGCGGCGCCGACCCGCCCGCGGCCCAGCCGGGTCCGCGCCAAGCCCGTACGGGAACCCGCGCCGGCCGTCGTCCTCGCCGCGGACGCGTACCCCGTGCCGACCGGCCTGTCGGTGGCCGCCTCCACGCTGATCGGCCCGGGGTAGGGCTCGCGCCGCAGGGCCCGCCGGCCCTGCGGCGGCCGGCGTACGGCGTCAGGCGTCAGGCGTCAGGCAGCGGTGCCCAGCCTGCCCAGGGGGTCGTCCAGGACCGGCTGCCAGGCCAGCTCGGCCGCGCCGACCAGGCTGTTGTGGTCCAGCGTGCACGGCAGGATCGGCACTCCCCCGCTGCGCCCCCACAGGCTGCGGTCCGCGACGACCGCGCGCAGCCGCTCCGGGTCCGCGTACAGCAGCTCCCGGTGCAGGCCGCCCAGGATGATCCGGTCCGGGTTGAGGATGTTCACCAGGCCCGCGAGGCCCAGGCCGAGCCGGTCGATGAGCTCCTCGGCGGCCGCGCGCACCGCGGGCTCCCCGTACCCGTCGCGCAGCAGGTCGCGGGCCTGCTGGAGCAGCGACACCTCCGGGCCCGGGGTGCGGCCGGCCGCCGTGAGGAAGGCCAGCGGGTCCGCCTCCACGTCCAGGCAGCCGCGGCCGCCGCAGTGGCAGGCCCGGCCCTCCGGGTTCACCGTGAGGTGGCCGACCTCCAGCGCCAGGCCGGAACTCCCGCTGTGGAGGCGGCCGTCCAGCACCAGTGCCCCGCCCACGCCCCGGTGTCCGGTCGCCACGCACAGCAGGTGCTGCGCGCCTCGGCCCGCGCCGTGCCGGTGCTCGGCGAGCGCGGCGAGGTTGACGTCGTTCCCGGCGAGGGCCGGGCCGTCGATGCCGGCGTCCTTCACGCACTGCTCGAAGATCGCCCGCACCGGGGAGCCCGCCGGCCAGGCCAGGTGGAGGGGGTTCAGCGCCGTCCCGTCCGGTTCGGCGACCGCCGAGGGGACCGCGAGGCCCGCCCCTACGCAGCGCCGGCCGGTCTCCTCCAGCAGCCCGGCCCCCGCGCCGACGACCGCGCCCAGCACCTGCGCGGGGTCCTCCGACACCGTGAGCTTGCCGGGGGCGGTGGCGACGATCCGCCCGCCGAGGCCGACGAGCGCGGCCCGGAAGCCGTCCGGGTGCACCTGCGCGGCCAGCGCGACGGGCCCGTTCTCGTCGATGGCGAGGCGGTGCGAGGGGCGGCCCTGCGCGCCGCCCGCGCCCGGCCGGGAGTCGACCCGGATCAGGCCGAGGGCCTCCAGTTCGGCCGCGACCGCGCCCGCGGTCGCCCGGGTGACGCCGAGTTCGGCGGTCAGGACGGCGCGCGTCGGGGCCCGGCCGGTGTGGACGAGCTCCAGCGCCGGGCCGAGGGCTCCCCGCCCCCGCTCCAGCCTGGTCCGCGCGGATGCCGCGGACCCGCCGTTCGCATCCCCCACCCGCGGCGGGGCGCCGTTGCCGTTCATGACAGCGATCCTCGCATGATCGGCGGAGTGTGCGGACCGCCGCTCATCCGGGCGGCAGGTCGAGGCCGCCCACCCGGAGCGTGATGTTCAGCCGTCCGGTCAGCCCAAGCTCCGGCGGGGCCGTGCCCGGATGGACCTTCGGCACGCCGTGGTAGGCGAGCCGCGCGGGGCCGCCGAAGACGAACAGGTCGCCGCTGCGGAGCAGCACGTCCCGGTACGGCCGCCCCTTGGAGGCGGCGTTGCCGAAGCGGAAGACGCAGGTGTCGCCGAGGCTGAGGGAGACCACGGGCGCGGCGGACCGCTCGTCGGCGTCGCGGTGCATGCCCATGTGGGAGTCGCCGTCGTAGAAGTTGACGAGGGCGATGTCGTACGGGGCCTCGCCGGCGGCCGGCGGCGCGGTGCCGTACGCGGCGCCGACGGCCTCGCGCCCCAGCTCGGCGAGCCAGGCGGGCATCGGCTTGACCGGCGCCCCGTCGCCGTCGACCGCGGAGCGGGCGTATCCGTACGGGTACCAGTGCAGGCCGAGGCACACCTGCCGGGCGGTCATCGTGCCGCCGCCCGGAGTGCGGACGGTGCGCAGTCCGGCGGGCGGCCGCGCCCACGCGCGGCAGGCGGCGAGGAGGGTGCGCTGGCGCTCGGGGCCGAGCCAGTCCGGCACGTGCACGGCGCCGGGGGCGATCTCGGTCCGCTCGCGCGGGAAGAGTTCCCCGTTCATGCCCCCATTGTCGCGGGGCTGCTGGGAGACTGCCCGTATGAAGATCACCGAATTCGTGGAGACCCTCGACCGGGAGGGGGCCCTGCTCGCCGACCTGGCGGAGCGGGCGGGGACGGACACCCTGGTTCCGACCTGCCCGGTGTGGCGGATCGGCGACCTGCTGCGGCACACGGGGGCCGTGCACCGCTGGGCCGCCTCCTACGTCGCCGACGGGGCGGTGGAGCCGGTTCCGTTCCCCGCCGCGCCGGAGCTGGCCGGCGCGGAGCTGCTGGGCTGGTTCCGCGACGGGCACGCGGCCCTGGTGCGGACGCTGGCGGAGGCTCCGGCCGGCGTCCAGTGCTGGACGTTCCTGCCGACGGCGCCGTCCTCGCCGCTGGAGTTCTGGGCGCGCCGGCAGGCCCACGAGACGGCCGTGCACCGCATGGACGCCGAATCGGCGCTGGGCACGTCCTTCACCCCGGTGGCGGCGGAGTTCGCCGAGGACGGTGTGGACGAGCTGCTGACCGGCTTCCACGCGAGGCCGCGCAGCCGGGTCCGCACCTCGGACCCGCGCGTCCTGCGGATCCGCGCCGCCGACACGGGCATGGTGTGGACGGTCCACCTCTCGCAGGAGCCGCCGCGCACGGTCCGCGGCGACGAGGGCACCGCCGACTGCGACGTGGTGGCCGAGGCGTCGTGGCTGTACGCGGCCCTGTGGAACCGACTGCCGCTGACCGGGCCGGGCGTCACGGGCGACGAGTCGCTGGCCCGCCTGTGGACCGAGACCGCCGGCATCTGAAGGCGCCTCCTCCGTACGGCCGTGGTTGTGGCCGTGCGCCGGATGCGGGGAGACTGTGCGGATGACTCGGCGAACCATGCGACGCAGCCAGGCGGAACGCGACGCCGTCACGGTCGAGATCGGGTACGCCTTCGTCAGCGCGTGCTTCGCGGCGGCCCTGGTGTTCGGGGCGGTCTTCGGGCCGGCCCTGGCCTTCGACCTGTCCGGCGCGGTCCGGCGCGGCCTCGCCGTGGCCGGCGGCGCCCTGGCCGCCGCGGTCTTCCTGCTGCGGGTGGCGCACGTGCTGTGGCGCTTCGGCCGCCGCACCGGCAGCGGCCGGCCTCCGCACGGCCGGGTGTGAACGAGCGGCTACGGCCCCAGGCGGACGCGGCGCCCCGGGCCGTCGTACGGCGCGCGGCGCGCGGCGGGACGGCCGGCCCGCCGGAGCGCGGCGGGCCGGCGGGTTGCGCTACGCGCCCGGCCGGTCCTGGCGGGCGTCCACGAGGGTGAGGGCCCGGCGGGCCAGCGGGTGGCTGCGGACCAGCTCGGCCAGCGTCGTCGACCCCCGGGTGATCCGGGCGAACGCCCGCCACGCCGGGGCGAAGCCGGTCATCACCGCGTGCAGCAGCCCCGGCCTGGCCTCGAACGCAGTCAGCATCCGACGGCCGACGCCCATCTCCACGCCCAGCCCGGACTTGACGGCGAAGGCGTAGTTCAGGGCCTGCCGCCGCGCGTCCACGGCGTCCTGCGCCTCGGCGATCTTCGCCGCCCACTCCCCCGCCAGGCGGCCGGAGCGGAGCGCGAAGGAGATGCCCTCGCGGGTCCACGGCTCCAGCAGCCCCGCGGCGTCGCCCGCGACGAGGACCCGGCCGCGCGACAGCGGCGAATCCGGCTTCCGGCAGCGCGTCAGGTGTCCGGAGGAGACGGCCGGTTCGAAGCCGGACAGGCCGAGCCGGGCGATGAAGTCCTCCAGGTACCGCTTCGTGGCGGCCCCGTCGCCCTTCGCCGAGATGACGCCGACCGTCAGGGTGTCGCCCTTGGGGAAGACCCAGCCGTAACTGCCGGGCAGCGGGCCCCAGTCGATGAGCACCCTCCCCTTCCAGTCCTCGGCGACCGTGGGCGGGACGGGGATCTCCGCCTCCAGGCCCAGGTCCACCTGCTCCGTCTCGACGCCGACGTGCGCGCCGATCCGGCTGGCGCTGCCGTCCGCGCCGACGACCGCCCGCGCGAGGAGGGTTTCCCCGTCCGCGAGGACCACCGCGACCGTGCGCCGGTCGGGGACGGCCGTGCCGTGCTGCTCGACCCGGGCGACCGCCGTGCGCGTGCGCACCGCCGCGCCCGCCTTCTCCGCCTCCGCGACCAGGGCCGCGTCGAACTCGGGCCGGTTGACCATCCCGAACAGCATGCGCTTGGAGCGGCGGGTGCGGGCCAGCCTGCCGTTCAGGGAGAAGGTGACCGCGTGGATCCGGTCCTTCAGCGGCAGCACGAAGCCGGGCGGCAGCGCGTCCCGGGAGGGGCCGATGATGCCGCCGCCGCACGTCTTGTAGCGGGGCAGCTCGGCCTTCTCCAGCAGCAGCACGCGGCACCCCGCGACCGCCGCCGCCCGGGCGGCGGCGGTCGCGGGGTGCCGCGTGCTGCTGCTGGAGAAGGCCGAGCGGGCCCCCTCGCTTTTACAC
>NZ_RPSE01000328.1:0-7366 GCF_003949955.1 Streptomyces sp. WAC05292 | reverse complement strand
GGCATCGACGGCATGGGCGGCAGCGGAAAGACCGCCCTCGCCCTGCACGCCGCCCACCGGCTCGCCCCCGGCTACCCCGACGGCCGGCTCTACGCCGACCTGCGCGGCTTCTCCTCCGCCGAGAACCCCCGCCCGCCCGGCGCGGTCATCGGCTCCCTGCTGCGCATCCTCGGCACCCCCGGCGAGCGCATCCCCGACGACCTCGACGGCCGCACCGCCCTGTGGCGGGCCACCCTCGCCGACCGCCGGGTCCTCCTCGTCCTCGACGACGCCGCGGACGCCGCACAGGTACGGCCGCTGCTCCCCGCCTCCTCCGGCTGCCTGGTCCTCGTCACCAGCCGCACCCGCATGACCGGGCTCGACGGCGCCGACTGGATCAGCGTCGCGGCGATGCCGCCGACCGACGGCCTCGCCCTGATCACCCGCGTCCTCGGCGCGGACCGCGTGCGCGCCGAACCCGGCGCCGCCGCCGAACTCGGCTCCCTGTGCGGGCACCTGCCGCTCGCCCTGCGCATCGCCGGCGCCCGGCTGCGCAGCCGGCCCCGCTGGACCGTCCGCCACCTCGTCGACCGGCTCGGCGACGAGGCCCGCCGCATCGACGAGCTCAGCTCCGGCGACCAGAGCGTCAAGGCGACCCTCCAGCTGTCCTACGAGGCGATGGCCCCCGCCCACCGCGAGGCCCTGCGGCTCCTCGGCCTGCACCCGGGCCGCGACATGGGCGTCCACTCGGCGGCCGCCCTGCTGGGCACCGGGCTGCGGGAGGCCGAGGACGTCCTGGAACACCTCCTCGACATGAACCTCGCCTGCCAGTACGAGATGGGCCGCTACGCCCTGCACGACATGGTCCGCAGCTTCACCCACAGCCTGCACGGGGCCCCGCCGCGGCCCGAGGAGAGGGCCGCCCTGGAACGGGTCCTCGACCACTTCCTCGCCGCCACCGAGGAGGCCTGCCGGATCCGCTTCCCCGGCCGCGCCCCCGCGGGGCCGGCCGCGCCCGCGCCCCCGGAGGCCGGGCTGCCCGGCCGCCCCGGCCCGGTCGACGCCGCGGCCGCAGAGGACTGGTTCGAACGGGAGCAGGGCGCCCTGCTCGCCGCGGCGGAGTGCGCCGAGCGGGCCGGCTTCGACCGGCACGCCGTCCACCTGGCCCGCAACCTCGCCTTCCACCTCAACTCGCGCAGCAGCCTGGAGGAGTTCGGCCGGGTCGCCGCCGTCGCCGTGGCCGCCGCCCGCCGCCTCGGCGACCCGGCCGTCCTGCGGGTCAGCCTGTCGAACCAGGCCGTCGCCCACTGCAAGCTCGGCCGGTTCCCGGAGGGCGTCACCGCCGCGACCGAGGCCCTCGGCGTGGCGGCCGGCCTCGCCGACCGTTCCGGCGAAGCCGTCTGCCTCACCCTGCTCGGCCTGCTGCAGAGCCTCCTCGGAGACCTCGGCGCGGCCCGCCGCCACCTGGAGCGCGGGGCCGCCCTGCACCGGGAGCTCTCCGACCCGCGGCAGGAGGCGTACACCCTGTGCAACCTGAGCTCCGCCTTGACCTGGACCGGCCGGCACGCGGAGGCCGCCGCGGCCGCCGCCCGCGCCGTCGCCCTGGCCGGGCGGGCCGGCACCGCCGGCGAACAGGTGTCCGCACTCAACGACCTGGCCGTCGCCCGCCTCGCGCTCGGCGAGGAGCAGGAGGCCCTCGCCGCCCTGGAGCGGGCCATGGACCTGGCGGGGGAGTGCCGCATGCCGGAGAACCTCGGCCTCACCCTCGCCCTGGCCGCAGAGGCCTGCCAGCGCACCGGCCGCACGGTCCTCGCCGGGGACCACGCGGAACGGGCCCTGGAGCTCATCCGGGCGCACGGCACCGCGATGCGGCAGGCGGTCGTGGAGAACGTCCTCGGCCGGGTCCACCTGCTGCGCGGCGCCCCCGAACGGGCCCGGGAACTCCACGCCGACGCCCTTCGCAGCGCCGAGGCCGTCGGCTACCGCATCGAGTCCGCCAGGGCCCTGCACGGCCTGGCCCTCGCCCACGAGGCGCTCGGCGACCCGGACCGCGCCCGCGCCCACCGCGACCGCGCGGACGCCGCGTTCGCCGCCCTGGCCGGCGCGCCCGCGCCCGCCGCCCCCGTCCCCGTCCCCTGAGCCGGGGGCGAGGGCGGGGCCGGCGGGCGCGGGCACGGCCCTACGGCCGGACGAACGACGGGCCGATCTCGGTCGCGCGCACCTCGCTACCCCCGCCCGCCGACCCGAGGGCGGCGCCCGCCCCGCAGACGGCCGCCAGCGCCCACGCCGCCACCAGGACGGCCACCGTCGTCCGCATCACGCAACCTCCTCGCCGGGGCCGGCGCGCCCCGCGGCGCGCCCGGCAGGGACCATGCTGGCCGCGGCCGTTCCCGAAGGGTTCCCGCCCGGATCCCGACCGCGGCGGCCGTCCGTGCGCCCGCACGCCCGTACGCCCTCAGCCGGTCAGGCGCAGCGGCAGCGTCCGCAGCCCGCCCACCACGATCGAGTCCAGCCGCTCCGGCGGGCCGTCCTGCTCCACGCCGCGGACCTGCCGGACGAACTCCCGCAGCACCGCCCGGATCTCCAGCTTCGCCAGCTGCGAGCCCACGCAGTAGTGCGGGCCCGCGCCCAGCGCCAGGTGCCGGTTCGGGGTGCGGCGGATGTCGAAGGCGTCCGGGTCGGCGAAGTGCGCCGGGTCCCGGTTCGCGGACGGCAGCCAGCACACCACGAGGTCGCCCTCGCGGACCCGCCGCCCGCCCAGCACCGCGTCCCGCGCGGCCCGCCGCACGAGGTGCGTGGCGCTGGACGTCCACCGCAGGATCTCCTCGATCGCCGTCCCCGCCACCTCCTCGAAGCCGCCGCGCAGCAGCTCCCACTGCTCGGGCCGCTCCAGCAGCGCCAGCATGCCGCCCGACATGGCGAGCCGTACGTTCTCCGTCCCCCCGACCAGCAGGTTGTCGCAGTTGAGGACGACGTCCTCGACGGGCAGCGGCCGGCCGTCCAGGTGCACCGCCGCGAGGACGCTGACCAGGTCGTCGCCGGGGTCGGCCCGCCGCCGCTCCACCAGATCGCCGAAGTAGTCCAGGATCTGCAGGTGCGCCAGCGTCCGCTCCGTCGCGGTGCCCGCGCAGAACGCGTCCGTGGTCCACTCCACGATGTCCGGCCGGTCCCGCTCCGGGATCCCGAGGAACGTGCAGACCACCTCCACGGGCAGGACGGCCGCGATGCCGGTCACGAAGTCGGTGCGCCCGGCCGCCACCGCGTCCCGGACGATCCGCTCCGCCTGCGCGTCCAGCGCGTCCGACAGCAGGCGCAGGTTGCGCGGCGCGAACCAGCCGGCGACGGCCCCGCGCAGCACCCTGTGGCGCTCCGGCTCGGACAGGGCCAGGGTCCGGTTGCCGCCCGGGTCGTCGCCCTGGGCGCGCGGCCGCAGCAGGATCCCCGAGGCGGAGCTGTACGTCCGCGCGTCCCGCAGCACCTCGTCGATCTCGTCGTAGCGGGTCAGCGACCAGAAGCCGGGGAACTCACCCGGCCCGTGCCACAGCACCGGCTCCCGCTCGCGCAGCCCGGCCCACAGCGCGTACGGGTCGCCCGAGCGGTGCGTCTCGCCGTCGAGGAGGCGTGCGGTGTCCTCCTGCGCGGTCGTCCGCGGCGCGTGCGCCGCCACCGTCGCGCTCACGGCGCCGAGGGGGCCGCGGCGGCCGCGGACCGGGCCAGCTCGTCGCAGATCAGCGGGAACGGCGGCTCGGTCCGCAGGTAGAAGTGGCCGCCGGGCAGCACCAGCGGGGTGAAGTCGCCGGAGGTGTGCCCGCCCCACGGGGCGAACCGCGTGCGGATCTCCGGGATGTCGTCCTCCCCGGCCACCGCGACCAGGCGGGAGGAGATCCGGGCGCCCTCGTACCCGTCGTAGCGGGCGACGAGCCGCAGGTCGGCCTTGATGTACTCCAGCAGCAGCTCCATCAGCTCGTCGTCCTGGAGCAGCTCGATGCTGAGCGGCTCGTACCGGCCGAGGTAGCCGAGGACGTCCGCGGTGTCCTCGAACGGCACCGGGGGGCGCAGCGCCGGCGCCGCGGCCGACGACACCACCAGCACGGGCACGGGCCGGCCGGCCCGCTCCAGCAGCCGGGCCGTCTCGAAGGCGACGTACGCGCCCATGCTGTGCCCGAACAGCACGGAGTACGCCTCCCCGCTCGCCAGGACCTCGTCGGCGACGGCCTGCGCCAGCCCGGTCAGCGACTCGGGATGGTCCTGCGTGATGCGGTCCTCGCGGCCCGGGTACTGCACGGCGTGGACGCGGGCCCCGGGCAGCAGGCCCTGCCAGGAGCGGAAGAAGGAGGCGCAGCCGCCCGCGTGGGGGAAGCACAGGACGGCCGGGCGCCCGTCGCGCCCGGGGGCGAACTCTCTGATGGAGCTGGTGGTCGAAGGCATGGGGAACCCATCGGTGTCGTGGCGGACGTACGTACGGACGGACGGCGTCGTTCGGAGGAGGGTCGGACGGGTCGGGCAGGTCGGGCGGGAGCCGAGGTCAGGCGGGACCGGAGGTCAGGGCCGCGACAGCAGTTCGACCTGTTCGGGGATGGTGCCGCACCGGTACACCTGCCGGACCGGCAGCGTCCGGCCCGCGATCCGGCCCAGTGCGCGGGAGAGCCGCAGCACGGACAGCGAGTTCCCCCCGAGGTCGAAGAAGGTGTCCTGCTCGGTGCCCCGCACGGGGACGCCGAGGACCTCCTCCCAGGCGCGCGCGATCTGCGCGGCGAGCCCGCCCGCCAAGGGCGCCGCGGCAGCGGCGGCGGGCGCGGGCCGGCGTACCGACGCCAGCAGCGCCGCCCGGTCGATCTTGTCGTGCGCGGAGCGCGGCAGCGACGGCAGGAACACGATCCGGTCGGGCACGACCGCCGCGCTCAGCGCCTCCTCCACCACCCGCCGCACCGACGCCGCGTCCACCTCCGCGCCCGGCTCGCGCACCGCGAAGGCGTACGAGGTCGCGGACTCGGCGTCATAGGCGACGGCCGCCGCCCGCAGGCCCGGATGCGCGGCGATGGCCTCCTCGACGGCCTCGATGTGGACCCGCACCCCGCGGATCTTCACCTCGTTGTCGAGCCGGCCCACGAACTCCAGGCCGCCCTCCGGCAGCCACCGCCCCAGGTCGCCCGTCAGGTACACCCGCTCCAGCCGGCCCGGCCCGGTCTCGACGTCGGTGAACCGGGCCCGCGTCAGCGCCTCGTCGCCGACGTAGCCGCGGGCGACCGTCGGGCCGCTGACCGCGATCTGCCCGGCCGCGCCCAGGGGCACGGCGCGCAGCCGCTCGTCGAGCAGGTGCACGGTCGCCCCCGGGATCGCGAAGCCGATCGTGGAGTCCGCGGGCTCGGTGTAGAAGCGGTACGTCGACCAGACGGTGCACTCCGTCGGCCCGTACTCGTTGCCCAGCACCACACCGGGCAGCAGCGCGAAGTGCCGGTCGATGACGGACCGGGCGAGGGACTCCCCGGCGCACACCACCACCCGCAGCCGCTCCAGCGCGGCCGCGACGCCCGCGTCCTCCCGGGCGGTGTCCAGCAGCTCGGAGTGGAAGCTCGGCACGGTCAGCGTCTGGGTGACGCCGTACTCGGCGATCAGCCCGGCCAGCGCCTGCGGGTTGCGCCGCTCCTCCTCGTCGGCGACGACGAGCGTCCCGCCCACGGCGAGCGTGCCCCACACCCCGGCCACCGACGAGTCGAAGTGGAACGGCGACAGCAGCAGGAAGACCGGCCTGCCGAACCGCTCGTACACCTCCACCCGCGCGGCGTTCGACGCCGCCAGGTTCCGCTGGGAGACCGACACCCCCTTCGGGCGGCCGCTGCTGCCCGAGGTGTACAGCACGTACGCCTCACGCTCCGCGGGATCCCGCACCCACTCCCGGCCCGCCGAGGCGCCCGGCCGCGGCCCCGCGGGGGCGTCGAACGCGCCCGTGCGCGGATCGACGACCACCCCCAGCCCCGCCGACTCCCGGATGTGCGCCAGCGCCTCCGGCGCCGCCCGCGGGTCGGCGAACACGAACGACCGGCCCGACAGCCAGGCCGCCAGGGCGTACACGACGGCCCCGGCCGTCCGGTGCGACAGGATGCCGATCCGCTCCGCGCCGGCGGACCGCGGGTCCGCGTCCAGCTCGCGGGCGGCGGCCTCCGCCGCCGCCCACAGGGCGCCGTAGGACAGTACCGAGCCTCCGCACACCACGGCGGGGCCGCCGGGGCTGCGCCGGGCGTGCTCCATCACCGCGTCGAGGACAAGCTGATGTCTCGTCATGGCCCGCATGCTGCGCAGCCGCCCTTCCCGGATCCTTCCCGACGCGTTCCGGGAAGCCGCCGGGAAGCCGCCGGGAACGCGCCGGGAGCGGCCCCTCCCAGACTCGTCGGTGCCGGCGGCCCTGCGCACCCGCCCTGCCGCCCGGCGCCCACGGACACCACTGGAAGGGACAGCCGCGGTGTACAAGTCTTTCGCCGAGAAGCTCTCGGAGCCCGACCTCATCGACCTCGGGAACGGCATCCACGTCCTGCGCTTCGAGGTCATGAAGGTCACCTCGGTCCGCGCCGCCGTCGTGGACCTCCTCGAACGCGGCGTGATCCGCCCCGGCCAGACGCTCGTCGACAGCTCCAGCGGCATCTACGGCCACGCCCTCGCCCTCGTCTGCCGCGAACTCGGCCTCAAGGCGCACATCTTCGCCTCCGTCGCCGTCGACGCCGCGATCCGCACCCAGCTCAAGTACCTCGGCGCCACCTACACGCAGGTGCCGTCCTCCGGGGACGACGGCCTCCAGCACGACCAGGAGACCCGCGTCCGCCTCGTCCACGCCTACCTGCGCGAGCACCCGGACGCCTACTGGATGCAGCAGTACCACGACGACGTCCACTACCTCGGCTACGAGCGCGTCGCCCACACCGTCGTCAAGGAGCTCGGCTCCGACGGCGTCACCCTCGTCGGCGGCATCGGCACCGGCGCCTCCACCGGCGCGATGAGCCGCTACCTGCGCGCCGCGTCCGCCGGCGTCCGCGTCGCCGGCATCCAGCCCTTCGGCAGCCGCTCCTTCGGCTCCGAGGCCGTCCCCCTCGACGGGTTCATCATCGCCGGCATCGGCAGCGGCATCCGCTTCGACAACATCGACTACAGCGCCTACGACGACATCCACTGGCTCGACTTCTCCGTCTCCGCCGCCGGATGCCGCCACCTGCTCTCCACCACCGGCGTCTTCGCGGGCCTCTCCGCCGGCGCGAGCTGGCAGGTCTCCCGCCACATCCGCGCCGCCGAACCCGACGGCAACCCCATCGTCTTCCTCGCCGCCGACCCCGGCCACCGCTACGTCGAACGCGTCTTCCCCCCCGACGGCCCCCTCACGGAAGACCCCGCCTACAGC
>NZ_RPSE01000327.1:0-7385 GCF_003949955.1 Streptomyces sp. WAC05292 | reverse complement strand
GCCTGGGTGTGGGGCCAGTTGGCGTAGCCTGCGCGCGGGGCGGGCCGGGGTGTTCGAGCATCGGGCGCATGACCGTGTTCACCGCGTTGGTTCCCGTCGCCGCTCTGGTCGTGGCCTCGGCTGTCCTGCCGGGGCAGCCCGCCGCCGCTCTTTCCGTGCACCGCGCCACCGCCGACTACGTCGTCGTCCTCAAGGACGGGTCGTCCCGGAGTGCGGTGCGTGTTGTGGCCGCCGAGGTGGAGGAGGAGGGGGGACACGTGCGGGCGGTGTTCGACACCGCCTTCAGCGGGTTCGCGGTGCGGACCACGCCGGCGCGGGCGGCTGCGCTGGCGGCCGATCCGCGGGTGGTGTCCGTCGAGCCGGACTCGGAGTTCCGGATCAGCGGGACGCAGGACCCGGCGCCCTGGTCGCTGGACCGGCTCGACCAGCGTGCGCTCCCGCTGGACGGGGCCTACACGTACGGGTCGACGGGTCGCGGGGTGACCGCCTACGTGATCGACACCGGGATCAACACCGCGCACCGGGAGTTCGGGGGCCGCGCGCGGGCCGGGTACAACGGGGTGCTGCTGGAGCGGGCCGCCGACTGCAACGGGCACGGCACGCACGTGGCGGGCACGCTGGGCGGGGCGGTGCACGGGGTGGCCAAGGAGGTGTCGCTGGTCGCGGTGAAGGTGGCGAACTGCCGCGGGTCGGGGGCGCTGTCGTCGGTCCTGCGGGGCATCGAGTGGATGGTGCGGGACGCCGCCAAGGCCAAGGGCACGCCCGCCGTCGCCAATATGAGCATGGGCGGCAAGCGCAGCCGCGCCCTTGACACGGCGGTGACACGGGCCGTCGCGGCGGGGATCACCTTCACCGTCGCCGCCGGCAACGCCGGCCGGAACGCCTGCTCCCACTCCCCGTCTCGGGTGCCGGCAGCGCTGACCGTCGGCGCCACGGACGCAGCCGACCGGCGGGCCTCCTTCTCCAACCACGGCTCCTGCGTGGACCTGTCCGCGCCGGGCGTGTCGGTCACCTCGGCGTGGAAGGGCTCGGAGACCGCCCTCTCCCGCGCCTCGGGCACGTCGATGGCGGCTCCCCACGTCGCCGGCGCCGCCGCGCTGCTCCTCGGGCAGGGCCGCGCTGCCGGCCGGACGCCGACCCCGGCGCAGGTCGCCGCGGCCCTCGTCGGCTCCGCGGTGCCCGGCGGGGTCGCCGGCGTACCGGCCGGCACCAGCGACCTGCTGCTCCACCTCCCCGCCGTCTCCACTCCCCCGATCTGATGGCACGGCACTCTTCGTGTGCCTCGGCAGAGGGAGGCCATGGGCTTCTCGTGGGCGCGACGCGTCAAAGACGCACCGCGCCGGCTCGGCCTCCTCCCCGCAGCGGGTGGGCGGCAGGGGCTCGTCCGAAGGAGCGGGCGGCCCGTCTTGGCCGCGGACGCCGTGAACACCCCGGGGGACGGTGCCCTCCCGTGGATCGCGCCGGCCGCGGAGGCGGTGAGGGTGCCCGCGGGGAGCCGTACGGACATCTCGTTCGCGGTGCGCCGTGCCGCAGGAGGCGTCGCCCTGCGGCCACGTCGGCGGGATCGTCGCCCTCGGCACGGCCGTCGAGGGTGTCCGCCGGGAGGGCGGGGTGCAAGTGAAGGTGCGGCGGCAGGTCGGCGCCGCCTGTACTTCCGGGTGCCGGGCGCGGCGGTGCCCGGCCTGGGCGTGGAGGAGGCGGGTCCGCCGCACGGCACCGCCGCTGCCCCGGACGGGCCGCGCCCGCACCGCCATCGCGTACGCCCCGGGCCGGCCAACCGGGGCGACGCGGTGGTCGAGCCGGAGGCCGCCGTCACCGCCGACGGCCTTTTCGGCCGTACGCTGCCGGACCGGCCGGACCGGCCGGACCGGCCGGACCGGCCGGGCGGGAGGGGCGGGAGGGGCGGGCTGTCGCAGCCGTGGCCGGACGCGCCGCAGGCCGAGCGGGGCACCGTACGGCCCAGGGCGGAATCGGCCGCCCACCCCGGTCCGTCGGCGGAGGGCGGCACCCGCTTCGCGGCGGTCCCGTGGGCCGCCCTCGGCCGCCTCTCCTGCTCGCGGCCGGGGCGGCCGCCCTCCTCCCGAGCCGGTGCCGCGGTCGCCGCCGGCACCGGCGCTGCGACGGGGTCAGTGGTTGCGGGGGAAGCCCAGGTCCACTCCCGTGTGGCCCTCCGACGGGTCCGGCCAGCGGGTCGTGACGACCTTGCCGCGGGTGTAGAAGTGGATGCCGTCGTTGCCGTAGATGTGGTGGTCGCCGAAGAGGGAGTCCTTCCAGCCGCCGAAGGAGTGGTAGCCCACCGGCACCGGGATCGGCACGTTGACGCCGACCATGCCCGCCTGGACCTCCAGCTGGAAGCGGCGGGCGGCGCCGCCGTCACGGGTGAAGATCGCGGTGCCGTTGCCGAACGGGGAGGCGTTGATCAGCGCCACGGCGTCCTCGTACGTCTCGGCGCGCAGCACGCACAGGACCGGCCCGAAGATCTCGTCGCGGTAGGCGTCGGAGTCGGTGCGGACGTGGTCGAGGAGGGACAGGCCGATCCAGTGGCCGTTCTCCAGGCCGTCGACGGTGTAGCCGGTGCCGTCGAGGACGACGTCGGCGCCCTGCTCGGCGGCGCCCTTGACGTACGAGGCGACCTTGTCGCGGTGCGCGGCGGTGATCAGCGGGCCCATCTCGGACGTCGGGTCGCTGCCGGGGCCGATCTTGATCTTCTCGGCGCGTTCGCGGATCTTCTCGACGAGTTCGTCGCCGATGGAGCCGACGGCGACGACGGCGGAGATGGCCATGCAGCGCTCGCCGGCCGAGCCGTAGGCGGCGGAGACGGCGGCGTCGGCGGCGGCGTCGAGGTCGGCGTCGGGGAGGACCAGCATGTGGTTCTTGGCGCCGCCGAGGGCCTGGACGCGCTTGCCGTGGGCGGAGGCGGTGGTGTGGATGTGGCGGGCGATCGGGGTGGAGCCGACGAAGGAGACGGCCGCGACGTCCGGGTGCGAGAGCAGCGCGTCCACGGCCTCCTTGTCGCCGTGGACGACGTTCAGGACGCCGTCGGGCAGGCCGGCCTCCTTGGCGAGTTCGGCGAGCCGGTTCGCGGCCGAGGGGTCCTTCTCGCTCGGCTTGAGGACGAAGGTGTTGCCGCAGGCGATGGCCAGCGGGAACATCCACATCGGGACCATCGCCGGGAAGTTGAACGGGGTGATGCCGGCGACGACGCCGAGCGGCTGGCGGATCGCGGCGACGTCGACGCGGTTCGACACCGACGTGGACAGCTCGCCCTTGAGCTGGGTGGTGATGCCGCACGCCAGCTCGACGATCTCCAGGCCGCGCGCGACCTCTCCGAGGGCGTCCGAGTGCACCTTGCCGTGCTCGGCCGTGATCAGCGCCGCGATCTCGTCGCGGTGGGCGTCGAGGAGGGCCCGGTAGGCGAAGAGGACCTTGGTGCGGGCGGCCAGCGAGGACTGCCCCCAGTCGAGGAACGCCTCCTTGGCGACGCGTACGGCGGAGTCGACCTCCGCGGCGGACGCCAGGGCGACCTGTGTGGTGACCTCGCCGGTGGCGGGGTCGGTGACCGGGCCGTAGTTGCCCGACGCGCCCTCGACGGTCTTGCCACCGATCCAGTGGTTGACGGTCTTCATTGCTGTTGCTCCTTCACAGATGGCGACGTCGCTGAGCGGCTTGCCGGTCGTACTCCTCGCGGGCCGCGACCGCGGCAGCGCGGGTCGCGGTCTCGGCCACGGGAACATCCCACCACGCCTGTGCGGGGGGCGGGCCCGACACAGTGTCGGGTGTTCGGGTCTGTGCGTAGACACATGTGGGCCGGTCCGCCTCCCGCGCCTCGGCGAGGGCTTTGCGCAGGTCACCGATGGTGCGGGTGCGGATGACGGCCATGCCGAGGGAGGCCGCGTTCGCGGCGAGGTCCACCGGCAGCGGCGGTCCTGCGTACGTGCCGTCCCCGGCCCGGTAGCGGTAGGCGGTCCCGAAGCCCTCGGCGCCGATGGCCTGCGAGAGGCCGCCGATGGAGGCGTAGCCGTGGTTGTCGAGGATGACCACCTTGATCGGGACGCCCTCCTGGACGGCGGTGACGATCTCGGTGGGGTTCATCAGGTACGTCCCGTCGCCGACGAGCGCCCACACGGGCCGGTCGGGGGCGGCGAGCGCGGCGCCGAGGGCTGCGGGGATCTCGTAGCCCATGCAGGAGTAGCCGTATTCGACGTGGTACTGGTCGGCGGAGCGGGCCCGCCACAGCCGGTGCAGGTCGCCGGGGAGGGAGCCGGCCGCGTTGACGAGGACGTCGCTGTCGTCGACGAGGGAGTCCAGCAGGCCGAGGACCTGGGCCTGGGTGGGGGCGGCGTCCTCGTCGGGCGCGGCGTAGGCGCGGTCGACCTGCTGCTCCCAGCGGGCCTTGGCCTCGCGGGCGGCGGCGGTGTGGGCGGGGTCGGCCCGGTGCCCGGCGACGGCGGCGCGGAGCGCGTCGAGGCCTTCGCGGGCGTCGGCGACGAGCGGGAGCGCGGCGAGTTTGTGGGCGTCGTACGGGTCGAGGTTGAGCCCGACGAACCGGACGGCCGGGTCCTGGAACAGGGTCGCGGAGGCGGTGGTGAAGTCGGTGAGCCGGGTTCCGGCGGCGATGACGAGGTCGGCGCGGCGGGCGAGGCCGTCGGCGGCGGCGGTCCCGGTGTGCCCGATCGCGCCGACGTCGGCAGGATGGTCGTGGGGCAGGGCGCCCTTGCCGGCCTGGGTGCAGGCGACGGGGATGCCGGTGGCCTCGGCGAACGCGGCCAGCGCCGCCCCGGCTCCGCTGTGGCGGATCCCGCCGCCGGCGATGACCAGGGGGCGGGCGGAGGCCCGTACGGCGTCGGCGGCGGCGGCGAGTTCGGCCCGGTCGGGCCGCGGCCTGCGCACGCCCCAGACGCGTTCCGCGAAGAACTCCTCGGGCCAGTCGTGGGCTTCGGCCTGCACGTCCTGCGGCAGGGCCAGCGTCACGGCACCGGTCTGCACGGGGTCGGTGAGCACCCGCATGGCTTCGAGCGCGGCCGGGACGAGGGCTTCGGGCCGGCTGATCCGGTCGAAGTGGCGGGAGACGGGGCGCAGGGTGTCGTTGACGGACACGTCGCCGGCGCCTCGGGCTTCGAGCTGCTGGAGGACGGGGTCGGCGGGCCGGGTGGCGAAGGTGTCGCCGGGCAGCAGGAGTACGGGGATCCGGTTGATGGTGGCGAGGGCGGCGCCGGTGACGAGGTTGGTGGCGCCGGGTCCGATGGAGGTGGTGACGGCGTGGGTGGAGAGCCGGCCGCTCTGGCGGGCGTAGCCGACGGCGGCGTGGACCATGGCCTGCTCGTTGCGGCCCTGGAGGAAGGGCATGTCGGCGCGGCCGGTCTCCAGGAGGGCCTGGCCGATCCCGGCGACGTTGCCGTGTCCGAAGATGCCCCAGGTGGCGGCGATGAGCCGGGTCCTGCGGCCGTCGCGCTCGGTGTACTGGCGGCTGAGGAAGCGGATGAGCGCCTGGGCGACGGTGAGCCTCATCGGGTCTGGTCCTCCGCTTCGTGGAAGGGCAGCCGGGGGTCCACGGCCTGGCCGGGCCAGGTGTCGCGGATCCAGGCGTGGTCGGGGTGGTCGCGGATCAGCCACTCCCGTGCCCGGTCCGGTCCCGCCATCACGTTGAGGTAGTACATGTCGTGTCCGGGGGCGGCGATGGACGGGCCGTGCCAGCCGTCCGGGATGAGGACGGCGTCGCCGGTGCGCACCTCGGCGAGGATGTCGGTCTTCCCGGCCGGTGAGGGGCTGACGCGCTGGTAGCCGTAGCCGGGGGTGTCGCCGCGGGGGGCGATCTCGTAGTAGTAGACCTCCTCCAGTCGGGACTCCCGGCCGGGTTCGTGCTCGTCGTGCTTGTGCGGCGGGTAGGAGGACCAGTTCCCGCCGGGGGTGAGTACTTCGACGGCGATGAGCCGGTCGCAGTCGAAGGCGTCCGCGGCGGCGAAGTTGTTGACCTGGCGGGAGCAGCCGCCTGCGCCGCGGAGTTCGACGGGCACCTCGCGGGCGGGCCCGTAGCGGGGCGCGAGGGTCCGCTCGCAGACGGCGCCGGCGAGGGCGAACCGGCCGCCGCGGGGGGCGGTGACGCGGCTGCGGCTGTCGCGGGGGAGGTAGGCGAAGTCGCTGACGGCCGCGAAGACGGAGCTGCGGCCGTGCAGGGTGAACACGGCGGCGGGCGCCGCCCCCACCGCGCCGCCGCCGTCGCCGCCGGGGGTGCAGTGCACCTGCGCCGCGCCCCGGAGCGGCAGCACGATCCACTCGCAGCCGCCGGCCTCGTGGGCGTACGCCTCCCCGGGCTCCAGTTCCAGGATGCGCAGCCGGGCGTGCGGGAGGTCGTGTGCGGTCACCTCGGCCATGACAGGGCCTCCTCGACCTCGTCCGGGTGGGGCATCGCGGCGGAGCAGGCGAGCCGGGAGGCGACGAGCGCGCCGGCGGCGTTGGCGTAGCGGAGGATGCGCGGCAGGTCCCAGCCGGCGAGCAGCCCGTGGCAGAGGGCGCCGCCGAACGCGTCGCCTGCGCCGAGGCCGTTGACGACGTCGACCTTCAGGGGGGCCGCTTCGGCGGTGGTCCCGTCCCGGTGGACGGCCAGGACCCCCTCGGGTCCGCGTTTGACGACGGCGAGGTCGGCGCCGGCGGCGAGCAGGGCCTTCGCCGCGGCGTGCGGCTCGGACGCGCCGGTGGCGACCTCGCACTCCTCGGTGTTGCCGACGGCGACGGTGGCGAGGCGCAGCGCCCGTGCGTAGTGCTCGGCCGGGTCCTCCTGCCAGAGCGCGGGCCGCCAGTCCAGGTCGAAGACGGTGGGCCCGGTCCGGGCGCGCGCTTCGAGAGCGGCCAGGGTGGCGGTGCGGCTGGGTTCGGCGCTCAGGCCGGTGCCGGTCGTCCACAGGACGCGCGCCGCGCGCAGTGCGGCCCGGTCGAGGGAGGCAGCGGTGATCTCCAGGTCGGGGGCCTTGGGGTGCCGGTAGAAGTAGAGGGGGAAGCGGTCGGGCGGGAAGACCTCGCAGAAGGTCAGCGGGGTCGGCAGCGCGGGCACCTCCTCCACCCAGCGGTCGTCCACGCCGAAGGCGCGCAGCTCGGAGCGCAGGTACGCGCCGAACGGGTCGGCGCCGGTCCGGCTGATCAGCGCGGTGCGCCGGCCGAGCCGCGCGGCGGCGACGGCGACGTTGGCGGCGGAGCCGCCGAGGAACTTCCCGAAGGTGTCCGCCTCGGCGAGCGGTACGCCCGTTCTCAGCGGGTAGAGATCAACCCCGATCCGCCCCATGGCGATGAGGTCGAACACGACGTCGTCCGCTGTGGTCGCCACCGGCTCCCCGTCCTCCCACTCGTCACGCACCAGTCCTGCCCGTCCGTCCGCCCCGCCAGTCCCGCCC
>NZ_RPSE01000326.1:0-7441 GCF_003949955.1 Streptomyces sp. WAC05292 | reverse complement strand
GGTGGGACGGGGATGCGGGAGCGGATGTGGTCACGGTGCGCCTAGCGGTCGAGGACGGGCGCCGGGGTCCGGCCCCGGCGGCGGGCCGCCCCCAGCCTTCCAGCCCGCTGCCGGCGCGGAACAGTGGCAGAAGTGACACCTGGGAGTCAATTACTGCCAGTCGAGCGGGCACGGCCCTCGATGACCGGCGCGAGGCCGTCGAGGAGCGCCTTCAGGCCGGACTCGAACAGCGCGTCGAGGCACAGGTCGTAGCCGTCCCGGAAGGATCCGACCACCTTGGCGAAGGTGGGGAAGCGGTCCGACGCGAGGAGTTCGGCCAGGTCGGCGGCGCGGCCGTCCATCCACTGCCCGTCCGACTGGCCGGTGGCCGCGGCGGCGTTCGCCTCCCTCTCCAGGTGTACGGCCAGGCCCTGGACGTGGCCGTACAGCAGGACGTTGATCTCGAACTGCGTGGCGGGGTCGAGCCCGTGGCCGTCGAGGGCGCTCAGCATCCACTCGCTGTGGGCGAGGAGGTTGGGCACGAGGAGCGGGCGGGTCAGCGGGCCGACCTGCGCCAGCCAGGGGTGTCTGCGGTGCACGGACCAGAGCGTGCGCGCCCCCAGTTCCAGGCGCGGGCGCCACTCCCCCGCGGCGTCGGCCGGAGGGGAGGCCTCGCCGAACGCGGCGTCGGCCATGAGCAGGACGAGGTCGTCCTTGCCGGGCACGTGGCGGTAGGGGGACATCGGGGCGACACCGAGCCGGGCCGCGACGGCGCGCATGGTGAGCGCCGCCAGCCCCTCGGCGTCGGCGATGGCCACGGCCGTGCGGACGATCCGGGCGAGGCTCAGCTCCCGTTCGGGGTCGGGCGCGGCGGCCGGGCGCCGGCCCGGCTGCGGGGCGGCGGGCGCGCTGCCGGCGACGACCGTGCCGATCCGCGGCCGCGCCTCGACGACCCCCTCCAGGCGCAGCACCGCCAGCGCCTTGGTGGCGGTGGCGAGCGCGACGCCCCAGTCGGCGGCGAGCCTGCGGGTCGAGGGGACCGGGTCGCCGGGGGCGAGCGCACCGTCCGCGACGCGCCGCCGGATGTCGGCGGCGATGCGCCGGTAGGGGGGCTCCCCCGTCGTGTGCGTGGTGTTCGTCACGTCCTGCCGCCTCTCCGCGCTGTCCTAGTACAGAGGCTGGCAGCGCGGATGCTTCCTGGAGGTCATCTGCCCTAGTACAGAACGCCTGTTGACTCGGTTGAGCGACCTGAGCGTACTGCGTACGTTCGGCGCGTACACCGTACGAACACACGCACTGCCCGGAGGCACCTGTGCAGACCGTTCTGATCTCCGGCGGCGGCATCGCCGGCCCCGTCCTCGCCCACTGGCTGCGCCGCCGCGGCTACTCCCCCACCGTCGTCGAACGCGCCGCGGGCCCGCGGCCCGGCGGCCAGGCCGTCGACATCCGGGGCGTCGCCCTCGACGTCATGGCCCGGACGGGGCTCCTGGAACGGGCGGCCGCGGTACGGACCCGGATGCGCGGCATGTCGGTCCTCGACCCGCTGGGGCGCGAGCTGTCCCGCTCCACCGAGGAGACGTACAGCAGCGGCCGCCTCGACAGCGACGACATCGAGCTGCTGCGCGAGGACCTGGTGGGGATGGTGTGGGAGCACACCCGGGGCGACGCCGAATACGTCTTCGGCGACTGCATCACCTCCCTCGAAGAGGACGGCGGCGGGGTGCGCGCCGGCTTCGCGCGGGGCCCCGCCCGCACCTTCGACCTCGTGGTCGGTGCGGACGGCCTGCACTCCGCCGTGCGGCGGCTGGCCTTCGGACCGGAGGACGGCTTCGTGCACCACCTCGGCAGCCACCTTTCGGTGTTCGGCGCGGAGAACTTCCTCGCACTGGAGGACTGGCAGCTGTGGCTGCGGGACGGCGACGCAGGCTTCGGCATCATGCCCGTGCGCGGCAACACCGAACTGCGGATCGCCTTCGGCTTCGAATCCGGCCCCCTCCCCGAGGAGGTCCGCCGCGGCGACGCCCTGCGGCACCTCGTCGCGGACCGGCTGGCCTCCCTGCGGTGGGAGGGGCGGCGCCTGGCCCGGGCCGCCCGGGACGCGCCGGACTTCCACTGCGACGCCGTCGCGCAGGTCCGCATGGACGGCTGGTCGCGGGGCCGGGTGGTCCTGCTCGGCGACGCCGGATACTGCCCCTCCCCGCTCTCGGGGCAGGGCACGAGCCTCGCGCTGGCGGGTGCGTACGTCCTGGCGGACTGCCTGGGCGGAGCCGGCGGCGACCACGGTGCCGCGTTCGCGGAGTACGAGCGGCGGATGCGCCCCTTCGTGGCGCTCAACCAGGCCCTGGCGACGGAGAACGCGGGCGGGCCGGCTGCCGAGTCCTCCGTGGCCCGCGCCAAGGGCGCCCTCGCTCTGGACGGCTGACGGCGCGGCGCCGGCAGGGCGTCAGGGGCAGTAGGACTCCAGGCCGCCGCGGCGCCGCACGTCGAGCGTCGCGCAGTGGAACGAGCCGCCGAACGGCGCGTAGTGCAGCAGGTCGCAGGGGATCGGCTCGAAGCCCCAGCGTTCGAGGGCGCGGAGCATGCCCGTGTGGTGCCGCTCCGCGATCACCCGCTTCTCGTCGACCATGAGGACGTTCATGCTCAGCCATTTGCCGCACAGGGAGGCGGTCTTGAGCAGCCGGTCGCGGATCGGCTCCGGCTCGGGGGCGACCAGCACCTCCCACGAGCCGAGCGCGGCGGGCAGCCGGTCGACGTCCACGTACTCCGGGTTGACCAGCACCTTGCCGGGTGCCAGCGGCATGAACGTGGTGTCGATGTGCATCGGGGTGCGGCAGCGGCTCTCGATCTCGTGGATGCGGTACGCGGGCCCGAGGTGGCGCCGCAGCCACTCGATGCCGCTGCGGTTGGTGACGTTGCTGCGGGTGACGAACAGGTCCCGTCCGGCGCGCACGAAGTCCGCGGCGTCGAACACCGGCTCGTACTCGGTGAGGATGTAGCGCATCGGCTCGCCGGGCTTCGGCACCCGGAACCCCCGGTCGAACAGCGCGTCCGCGAGCTCCGGTTTGGGCGCGGCCGTCCAGCGGGCGCCGGCCCGGAAGTACTCCTTGAGCAGCGGGCGGTAGGAGTGCGTCTCGAAATAGCGGCAGGGCCAGGCCATCGGCGTCTCGATGATCTCGTCGCCGATGACGAGCATGCTGTCGCGCGGGCAGGAGTTGCAGAAGCCCCGCGAGGACCAGTCGGGGGTGCCGAACCGGCGCCCGTGGTCGGCGGCTTCGGGGCGCCTGACGGTGATCCCGAGGGACTCCAGCAGGGTGACGAACCCGTCCAGTTCCTGCTGCGCGCGCTCGACCAGGACGCGCGGGTATCTGAACCCGGCGGCGAGCCCCTGGAGGCGGGCCGCCCAGGGCGGGATGTTGCAGGCCACGACCGGGTGCCGGGAGGGGATCCGCACACCGTCGAGGCGGCCGACGATGACCTCTTCGAGCGGGTCCCACTCGTTGTGCGACCCGACCGGCGAGACGAGCGGTTCCGCTTGCACTGCTGCCGCCATGCTCGACCGCTTTCCGTCGCAGGAATCGACGGCCGTCGCCGTCCCGGGCGTTGTCGGCAGTCTACGGCGGCCCCTGCGGCGCGGCGACGGGAAGCCCGCCGCCCCGGGGACCCGTACCGGCGCGCCCGCAGCGCGCATACGCGCTCCCGGCCCGCCGGCGCGGGGTCCGCCAACCGGGCGGGTGCGCCGCCTCCGTACGCCCCTTGGAGCGCCGCACGTGCCGATCCGCGCCCGCCGACACCGCCTCCGCCTCCGCACCGGAGTGACCGTCGCCGCCCTGGCCGCCGCCGCACTCGGCGGCCTGCTGCCGCCGGCGCAGGCCGCCCGCACCCCCGAACCGCCGAAGGGGCCCGCACGACGGCCGCCTCCGGCAGCAGCTGGACCGGCTGGTCGCCCAGGACGACGGCCCGCCCGGCGCGATCGCCCTGCTGACCCGCCACGGCCGCACGCAGGTGTACACGGCGGGCACCGGCGACCTCACGACCGGCAAGCCTCCGCGGCCCGACGACCGCCTCCGCGTCGCCGGCGTCTCCAAGGCCTACAGCGGGGCCGTCGCCCTGCGGCTCGTCGACCGGGGCCTGCCCGCCCTCGACGACACGATCGGCGAGCGGCTGCCCCGCCTCCCCAAGGCCTGGCACGCGGTGGCACTGCTGCAGCTGCTTCGGCACACCAGCGGCCTGGCCGACTACAGCGCCGACCCGCGCCACCGGTTCGACTCGCGGAGGCTGCTGGACTTCGTCGCCGGCGAGCCGCTGCGCTTCGCCCCCGGATCGCTGTACACGTACGCGAACTCCGACAACATCGCCGTCGCCCTGATGGCGGAGGCCGTGACCGGCCGCCGCTACGAGGAGCTCCTCGCCGAGCTGGTGTAGCGGCCCGCGGCTGCGCCGGACCAGCCTGCCGCAGGGCTACCGGATGCCCGAGCCGTACATCCACGGGTGCGACGTCAGCCCGCCGGGCGAACCCGAGGACGTCAGCGAGCTGGTCAGTGCCTCCGGCAGCTGGGCCTGCGGCAGCATCGTGACGACCCCGGCGGAGCCCGGCGCGTACATCCGCGCCTACGGCGGCCCCTCCCTGGCCTCCGCCGGGACCCGCAAGGAGCAGCTCGGCTTCCTCCCGGGCGGCGCCTCGGAGCCGGCGGGCCCGGGCACGAACGCCGCCGGCGCGGCGATCTTCCGGTACACGACGCGGTGCGGCGAGCTGTACGGGCACACCGGCAACACCCCCGGCTACACGCTGCTCGCCGCGAGCACCCCGGACGGCGCGCGCTCCCTGGTCTTCGCGGTCGACACCCAGGTCGACAAGGCCGTCAAGGCGCGGCTTCCGGCCCGGCTGCGGACCGTCCACGAAAACTTCGCCTGCGCCCTGCCGGGCGACCGGTGAGCGACCGCGGGCCCGCCCGCCCCGGTGTGGTCCGCGGCGCCGGGCCACCGGAGGGCGACGTCGGGTGCCCCGGTGCCGATGACGCCGCGATCGCCCGCACGGGTCGCCCGGTGACGGGGCACGCCGGTGACCCGCCGGACACGCCAGGGCCCGAAGCACCGGCTGTCACCCGCTGCCCCTTCTTCTGCCCGCGCCACGTCGGCGTCGGAGGTCCACGGCAACCCGCCCGTGCGGGCCTAGGATCCGGGAAGCCGCGTACGGATTGCCCCGGCCCGGTGTCCGGGACGCCCGTGATGCGCGCAGCCTGGCATGCACGGAGGACTTCGAGGAGGCGGACATGGTGAGACGCCGACCGGCGGCGACGGTGTGGGCGGCGGTGGTCGCGGCGGCTGCTCTGGGCGCGGCGGGCTGCTCGAACGGCGGTTCCGCCTCCGACGCGGCGTCCCGGGCCGCGTCGGCGGTCCGGTCGGCCGGCGCCGAGGTCTCGGCGGCCGCGACGCACGCCGCGGACGCGGCGGCCTCGGCGGCCGCGGAGGCCCGGAAGAAGCTGGACGACGTCAAGGGCGGGGTGGACGCGAAGGGCGCCGTCACCCTCGGAAAGCCGTCCACCGCCGCCGACGGGCACACGGAGGTGCCGGTGACGGTGGAGAACACCGACGGCGCGGCGAAGTCGTTCGCGGTGCAGGTCGACTTCCGGGACGGGGACGGCAACACGGTCGACACCGTGGTGGTGACCGTGCAGGACGTGGCGGCGAAGGGCCGGAAGGAGGCCACCGCGCGCAGCACGCACGAGCTGTCGGGCAGCGTCTCCGCGCAGACGGCCAGGGCACTGCGGTACTGAGCGCGGCCCCGCCGCCCCGGGCACCGGCCGCGCGCCGGGGTCCGGGGCGGCCGGCGTTCGGCCGCCGGCCCGGGCCGCTCGGGGTCACGGGCGGCGGCCCCACACGGTGAGCATGCCGGGCGCGAGTTCGGCGAGGTCCGGGGATTCCAGGTAGGCGAGGGCCTCGTCGAGGGTGGCCTCGTCGAGGCGGCCGCCGGAGAGCAGGTCCGGGCGGAGCCGGCGGAGGGTGTCGGTCCAGAAGGCGGCGAGCGGGGTGCCGGGACGCAGCGGCGGGCACACCAGTTCCGCGGTGACGTCGTGCAGGCCGGCGGCGCGCAGGGCGTGCGGGTGGGCGCGTACGGCGGCGAGGTCGGTGCCGATGGTCTCCCGGAGCGCGTGCCACATGGCGTCGAGGGTGCGGCGGTACGGGGAGCCGGTGTCGGCGGGGTCGGGGATGTCGGCGGCGTCGCTGAGGACGAGGTGTCCGCCGGGGTTGAGCAGGCCGACGAGCCGGGCGAGGACCTCCCTGCGCTCGGGGAGGTGCATGAGCACGAACCGGGCGTGGACCAGGTCGAAGGTGCCCAGCCCCGGGTCGTCGGGGAGACGGGTCAGGTCCGCGGCGCGGACGCGCAGCCGGTCGCCTGCGAGGCGGTCGAGGCGGCCGGTGTCGCGGTCGAGGGCGACGACCTCGTCGGCGCAGGCCTCTTCGGCGAGCCAGCGCGCGATGGTCCCGGTGCCCGCGCCGACGTCCAGGCAGCGCGTGCCGGGGCCGGCGCCGAGCGCGGCCAGGCGCTCGCGGGTGTACGGGTCGTAGACGAGGGCGGCGTGGTCGATGCGGTCGCCCTCGCCCGGCAGGCCCGGCGGGAACAGGTCCTCGCCGTACCGGCCCGCCGGGCTCTGCTCGTCGGGTGCTGCCGCCACGGCGTTCCTTCCGACCGGGGGCCGTGCCGGCCCGGGGTCCACCAGGTTCGCCCCGCCGGCGGTTCCCGCGCCGGATTGGCCCGCCCGGGGGCGCGTCCCGCCCTCCCGCTCACTGCTCGGCACACTTGCGCATTTGCCTAAAGCTTTTAGGCAAATCCATACTGTCTTCAGGCAGAGACGGGTACGGCGCAGGGAGACGCGATGGCGGGGCGGGCCGGACTGACGGCGGAGCGGCTGGCGCAGGCGGGAGCGGAGCTGGCCGACGAGATCGGCTTCGACCGGGTGACGTTGTCGGAACTCGCCCGCCGCTTCGACGTCAAAGTGGCGAGCCTGTACGCGCACGTGAGGAACTCCCGGGACCTCAAGACCCGGATCGCCCTGCTCGCCCTGGGGGAGCTGGCCGACCTGGCCGCCGACGCCGTGGCCGGCCGGTCCGGCCGGGACGCGCTCGCCGCCTACGCCGACGTCTTCCGCACGTACGCCGGCCGCCACCCCGGCCGGTACGCGGCGACCCGCTTCCCCCTGGACGCCGACACCGCCCTGGCCGGTGCCGGCGTACGCCACGCCCGGCTGACCCGGGCCGTGCTGCGCGGCTACGGCCTGGCCGAACCGGAGCAGACGCACGCCGTCCGCATGCTCGGCGGCCTCTTCCACGGCTACCTCGACCTGGAGAACTCGGGCGGCTTCGCCCACAGCGCCCCGGACAGCCGGGAGAGCTGGGAGCGGATCGTCGACGCCCTCGACCACCTGCTGCGCACCTGGCCGCAGGCTCGCTGACCCCGCACCCC
>NZ_RPSE01000325.1:0-7456 GCF_003949955.1 Streptomyces sp. WAC05292 | reverse complement strand
CCGCCCCAGCGCCCCCGCTACCCGGCGAGCGCCGCCGCCACCGCCGTCGCCGCCGCGATCGCCCCGCAGACCACCAGGTTGACCACCCGGTGCTCCCAGAAGACGGCGACGAACTCGCGGATGGTGGCGCTCGGCCAGAAGTAGCGGGCGGTCGGCGAGCCGACCACCTGCCCGTTCACGCCCGCCTTCCGTGCCGTCATCGCGGCGCGGAAGGCGTGGAAGTTGTTGGTGACGACCACGCACCGGTAGTCCGGCCCGGCCTCCGCCTCCATCACCTCCCGGCTGAAGGCGAGGTTCTCGTCCGTCGTCCGGGAGCGGTCCTCCAGCCGTACGAGTTCGGGCGCCGCGCCCTGGGCGAGCAGCCAGTCCGCCATCGCCCGCGCCTCGGGAACCTTCTCGTCCGGTCCCTGCCCGCCCGACGCCAGCAGCAGCGGCACCCGCCCGCCGCGTGCCGCCTGCGCGGCCTGGAGCCGCATGCCCTTCTCCAGGCGGGAGGCCAGCAGCGGTGGCACCCGCTCGCCGCCGAGCAGGCCGGAGCCGAGGACCACCACGAAGTCGACGTCGCCGCGGACCGGGGTGCGCCCGTACAGGAAGGCGTACGCGAGGAAGCACACGAACAGGAACGAGACGTAGCCGACGAGCAGCACCAGCCCGCCGACGGCCGCGTCCATCGCGGGCGAGCCGCGGTCGGCGACGTAGGCGACGAGCCCGATCAGCCCGAAGATCCCCGTCCCGGCGGCCAGCGACAGCAGGTTGGCGGGGCTGCGGCCCTCCCGCCGGAGCATCGTGATGCCGTTGCCGACGAGGAAGCCGGCGAGCGAGAGCGTGCCCAGCGTCGGCACCAGCAGGATCAGGGCCACCGCGACGACCCCCAGCAGCGGCGGCAGCGACGGGATCAGGAACAGCACCCCGATCGAGGCCCATATGAGGGTCAGGCCCAGCAGGACGGCGTTGCGGAAGCGCCGGCGGTCCGCCCGGACGCTCACCAGGAACAGCAGCAGCAGGACGGCCGCGGGCGCGAAAGCGATCATGCGCCCCAGCGTACGGCGCGCCGGCGACCCCGGAACGGGGTGCGGCGCACCGCCCGCCCCGCCGGGCTCCGGTGCGCCGCTCCTGCCTCTCCCGGGCGGCTTCGGCGGCGCCGTTCAGAAGAAGGTGCGGACCATTTCCGTGACGGTGCCGTCGGGTCCGGTCACCGGGATCAGCGGCCACTTCTCGAAGATGGTGCAGGGGTGCGCCATGCCGAGCGCGACGCGGTCGCCGACCTCGAGTTCGGTGCCGGGCGCCGTCTCCAGCCAGGCGTGCTGGTCGGACAGCTTCGTGACGGTGATCCCGGTGCCGGGCCGCTCGGTGCCGTCGGCGCCGCGCACGGTGAGCACCTCGGGCAGGCCGAGGTCGTAGGCGATGTCGCGCTTGCCGGCGTTGACGAAGGCCTGGCCGGGGGTGGGCCGGGAGACGACCTGGGTCCACAGGCGGAAGGCCGGCAGCAGGCCGCCTTCCTCGGGGTGCCGGTTGAAGGGGGTGAGGCCGGAATACCAGCCGTGGTCGTGCGAGACGTACGCGCCGGAGCGCAGCAGCCGCTGCACGGGCAGGGAGAGCTCGGGGATGCCGGCGAAGACCTCGGCGACCGCGTCGAACCACTCGCTGCCGCCGGCGCTGACGACGATCCGCTCCAGCCCGGTGCCCTTGAACAGCCCGGCGGCGTCGAAGTCGGCGGCGAGGGCGACGAGCCGGCGCAGCCACTCGCGGACGCTGTCGGCGTCGGCGCCGGGCATGGTGGCCTCGTAGCCGGCGACGCCGGCCAGGCGCAGGGTCGGCGCGGCGGCGACGGCGCGGGCGACCTCCAGGCACTCGGCCGCGGTGCGCACCCCGGTGCGGCCCTCGGCGCCGGCGCCGAGCTCCACGACGACGTCGACGGGGCGGGTGGTGCGGCCGGCGAGGGCGGCGTCCATGAGGGCGACCCCGCGGACGGAGTCGACGTACGCGACGAACTCGAACTCCGGGTCGGCGGCGAGCTCCGCGGCGACCCAGTGCAGGGCGGGGGCGTCGACGAGCTCGTTGGCGAGGAAGATCCGGCGGATGCCGAAGGCGCGGCAGACGCGGGCCTGGTGCGGCATGGCGACGGTGATGCCCCAGGCGCCCTGCTCCAGCTGCCGCTCGAAGAGGCGGGGGGCCATGCAGGTCTTGCCGTGGGGGGCGAACTCCAGGCCGTGCCGGTCGCAGAACGCGGCGAGCGCGGCCAGGTTGTGGTCCAGGGCCTCGCCGTCGAGGGTGAGGACGGGGGTGGTGAAGCCGCCGGTGTGCAGGTCGCGGTGCTGGGCGGCCAGCTCGCCGACGGTGAGCCCGGCGTCCGCGGCGTCCGGCGGGAGGCCCTTGAAGCGGTGGTCGACGCGTTCGCGGTCGAGTTCCCGCACCGCCTCCCGGACCGTCGTGCGGGCCGGCTTCCCGCCCGTCGCGGGGACGGGGTGCGGCTGCTGCCCGGCTGCCTCGGCGCTGGCCATGCGGATTCCTCCTCGCGCCGCGCCGGCCGCCGCGCGGTGCGGGAGGCGGGGGCGGCTGCTGTTCGGTGCTGTCTTACCTCCCCGAGGACGGCGGGGCAACGCCGGGCGGTTCCGGGCGCGGCGCGCGGGACCCGGCGCGGGCACGGGCGGGGCGCCCCGGTGAGGGGGCGCCCCGCCCGTGCGGGGCGGTGCGGGCGGGCGGCCGTGCTAGGCCGCCTCTTCCGGATCTTGTCTGGCCCGCGCCGTCCGGCACCGCGCCTCGCCGCGTTGTCGGGCCGCCCGCGTACCCCAGTACGCGGGCGGCCCTCCGCCTTGCGATGCACGGCACCGGACGACGCGGGCTTGACCGGCAAGATCCGAAAGAGACGACCTAGGCGGTGCAGTACTGCGCTTCCTTGCCGATGGAGCGGTACATGCAGTCGGCGTTCTCCAGGAGTTGCAGGACGGCGTCGCGGTTGCGGGAGGTCTCGCGGTCGATCACCTCGTCGGGTGGGTAGAAGCCGCCGCCGCCGAAGCCGGACGGGTACATCTCGAAGGTGTAGCCGAAGATCTTCTGGCTGCCCCACAGCCAGTCGTCGATCGTGCCGTCCGTGATGTAGAGGTCGCTGGACTGCTCGGGCGTGTAGCCGTTGCTGTTCGCCATGCGGGTGCCGACGGTCTTGAAGACGGCGAGGTCGTCGGCGGTCAGGCCGGGGGCGGTGTCGTTGTACGTCCACCCGTACGGCCACAGCACGAGCTCGCTGTAGGTGTGGAAGTCGATGGCGGCCTTGATCTGCTGCTTGCCGCCGACGACGCGGCTGCGGACGAAGTCGGAGACGACCTTCACCTCGGGCGCCGACTCGGGCGCGGCGCCGCGGTAGGTGTCGGAGCCCTTGCTGCCGCTGGAGCCGCCGCAGCAGCCCCACTTGTAGTTCCAGTTCCGGTTCTCGTCGGTGCCGACGGAGGAGGAGCCGGAGTTCGGCTGGCGGTTCTTGCGCCAGGAGCGGTAGGAGCCGGTGGCGATGTCGTACTCGCCGCCGTCGGGGTTGAGGTCCGGGACGATCCAGATCTCGCGGCTGTCGACCATGCGGGTGACGCGCGCGTCAGTCCCGTAGGTGGAGCCGAACTCCTTGAGCAGGTAGAGCGCCATCTCGACGGTGAGGTGCTCGCGGGCGTGCTGGTGGTGCGTGAAGAGGACCTCGGGCTCGTTCTCGTCGGCGGCGACGTTGTCGCTGATCTTGATGGCGACGATGTCGCGGCCCTGGTACGACTTGCCGATCACCCGCTTGCTCATGATGGCGGGGTACTGGGCGATGCGCTGGTCGATCTCGGCGCTCATCTCGGCGTAGTTGTGGTAGCGGGAGTCCGCGGACGGGAAGTCCGCCGGTCCCGCCTGGACGCCGCGCTCCGAGCGGTCGGGCGGGCCGCCGAGGGGGGTGAGCTCGTAGCCGAGGCGGCGCAGGGCCTTGGCCTGGAGGGGGTCGGCGCTGACGACGACCGAGCGGGCGTCGACCTCGTCGATGGAAACACCCGTCCGGAGCAGGGCCGTTCGCTCGGCCGGAGTCGCCGGGCCCTTGATCTCGTACTGGGCGATGGACTCGTCGAGGGTGGCGCTGGACGGGCTGGGCGGTGGGGCCGCCGTCGCGCTCATGCCGTAGGCGGGCGCGCCGAGCGCGAGGGCGAGCAGGGCCGCCGTGACGGCGGCCCTGCGTCGTGTGTGGAGCCGCATGCGTTCTCCTGGGTGGGGAGGTGGGGGTAGCCGTGCGGACGGGCACAGCGTGCTCTTGTGGCATGTCCAGGTCAAGAACCGGAAATCGGCCAGATTCCTTCGAAGCCACTCCCACTGGTACCGCCTACGGCAGCCCGTGAACCTTCGGACCCACCGCGTTGGACCAGGCGTTGCCCGCCTTGGCGTCCCAGTTCGTCGACCAGGTCATCGCCCCGCGCAGCCCCGGGTAGGTCTTCGACGGCTTGAAGGACCCGCAGTTGGTGCCCCGGGTCAGGCAGTCGAGGGCGTTGTTGACGACCGTCGGCGAGACGTAGCCGCTGCCCGCGCCGCTCGGGGAGGCCGGCACGCCGATGCCCACCTGCGACGGGTCGAGGCCGCCCTCCAGCTGGATGCAGGCCAGCGCGGTGAGGAAGTCGACCGAGCCCTGCGAGTACACCTTGCCGTCGCAGCCGTTCATCGAGCCGCTGTTGTAGTACTGCATGTTGACGACGGTGAGGATGTCCTTGATGTTCAGCGCCGTCCGGAAGTAGCTGCCCGAGGTCGACTGCATGTCGATGGTCTGCGGGGCCATCGTGATGACGAGCGAGGGCCCGGCCTTCGCCGACAGGGCGCGCATCGCCTGGCTCATGTAGGTGGGGTTGAGGCCGTTCTCCAGGTCGATGTCGATCCCGTTGAAGCCGTACTCCTGCATCAGGGCGTAGGCGGAGTTCGCCAGGTTCGCGGCGGACGCCGCGTCGTTCACGGTGATGGTGCCCTTCTCGCCGCCGATCGAGAGGATCACCGACTTGCCGGCCGCCTTCTTCGCGGCGATGTCGGCCTTGAACTGCGCGACGGTGTAGCCGCCCAGGCCCGCGCTGTCGAGGTTGAAGGCGATCGCGCCCGGCGTCGCCGTGGCGTCGGCGAAGGAGACGGCGATGATGTCGTACTGCGGCGACACGTCGGAGAGCCGCTGGACGGTCGCGCCGTTGTCGAAGTTCTGCCAGTAGCCCGTCAGGGCGTGCCGCGGCACCGGGGGTCCGGGCGTGCCCGGGTCGCCGCCGGTCGTCGTGCCGGTCACCGGCGCCGACTGCGGCCCCTCTCCGGCCGCGTTGTAGGCGCTCACCCGGAAGGAGTACGAGGTCGAGGCGGCGAGCCCGGTGATCTGCGCGGGCGGCCCGGAGACCGTCCGCACGCGGACGCCGTCCTGGTAGACGTGGTAGCCGGCGGCCCCGCCGACCGCGTTCCACGACAGGGTCAGGGAGTTCGCGCTCTGGCCGGAGACGGCGGCCCCCGCCGGGGCGCCCGGCAGCGAGGGGCCGGGGTCCGTCGGGCCGCCGCCGTCGGGGCCGACCACGCTGAACTCGTCGACGGCATAACCCGCCTGGCCGTACCAGCCGTGCGCGTAGACGGTGACCTGCGTGGTGTTCGGACCGGTGGTGAAGGTGGTCGACAGGCGCTGCCAGCCGCCGCCGGACCCGGGGGTCCAGGTCGACACGTCCTGTGTGCCGGTGCCGGAGGCGCCGAGGTACACGTACGAGCCCTGGACCTGCGCGGCGATCGTGTACGTCGAGTTCGGCTTGACCGTGACGGTCTGGCTGCACCGGGCGTTGTCCAGGCCCGACGGCGCGGCGCGCAGTGCGGCGGCCCCGGTGTGGGCGGGGCCGGAGGCGGCGGCACCGCTTCCGGGGCTGCAGTTCCAGTGCGTGAGGCCGGACTCGAAGCCGCCGTTGCGGACGACGTCGACGTCGGCGGCCCGGGCGGGGCCGGCGGTCAGGGCGGTCATGCCGCCGGCGGTGAGGGTCGCGGCGCCCAGCAGGGCGAGTGCGCGTATGCGGTTCACGAGGACTCCGTGGGGGGAGTAGGGGCGGTGAACGGGGATGCGAAAGGGGTGGCACGGGAGGCCGCGGAGCGGCGGTGGGGGGCCGGCACTTCAACTTGGTCCAGACCAATCTCGCTGTCAATGGTCTTTGCGATGTGGCTTGAACTGATCGGCCGTCCGATCCTGGTTGTCCGGGTTTCCCGCCACCTGCGACCGGTCCGCGCGGCACGGGAATTCCCAAGGCCCTGCCCCGCCAGGGGTGACGCGGATATGGTGCTGTGGCACGGGGGAAAGCAGGTCGGCCGTTTGCGGTCGCGCAGGCCGATGCGGCCGCCGCGGCCGTTCGGGGGCACCGCCCGGCGCAAGCCGGGGGAGGCGCGGTGCACGGGGTGAACAGGGGGATGCGCATGCCGGTCGCCATTGCCGTCACCAGCGCCGATCTGGTGCTGCCGGCCCCGGACCGGCACACGCCGCCGGCTGCCGTCCTCACCCCGCCCGACCGCATCGGCCTCGAAGGCGCCCTCGCCGAGACCGCCTCCCTGCTGGAGCGGCACGGCCACCTCCTGGCCGTCGTACCGCCCTGGCTGCCGGCCGCGACCGTCCGCCGGCTGCGCACCGTCCGCGCCATCCTCGAAACCGACCGGATCGCGCTCCTCGACGTCGACCTGCCCCCGCTGGGCACCGCCCTGCTCGTCCGCCAGCTGCGCCAGCTCACCGTCTGCGACTTCAGCCCCGGCGTCGTCGCCGCGGCCGCCCGCCTGCTCTCCCACTACGTCCACGCCGGAGCCGTCCTCGGCTCCGTCGCCAGGCTCGACCGGGTCGACGTCAGCCTCAAGGCGCACGCCCGCTCCTGGTCCCCCGGCGCCCAGTTCGCCGTCGTCGCCCACCCCGCACCCCACCTCGCCCGCCTCGGCCAGGCCGCCACCGGCCCCGGCGGCCGCGGGGCGCACGGCGCGGGCGGCCGCGGCCGGTCCCGCAAAGCCCCGGCCGCGGCGGGCGCCCTCCCCGAGGGCATGCCGCCCGGACCGTCCTACGGCACGCAGCTGACCTTCGCCCGCGGCCGGCTCGCCACCGACTGGGTGACCGCCAGCCTCGCCCCCGCCTGGCAGGTCCAGGGCGTCATGGAGAACCCGCTCCCGGCCGACTCGCCCGCCTGGTGGGGCACGCCGAAGCTCGTCGAGTTCGCCGCCGGCATCCCCGACCTGTCCGTCCTCTACCAACTCGTCGCCTCGGTACGCCGCGAGGAGTGCCGCTGGTGCGGCCTGGAGCTCATCGGCGACCGCTGCGGCTTCTGCGCCGCCCCGCTCCACGCACCGCCGCCGCCCGCCGCGGAGGCCGCCGCCCGCCCGGGCGCCCGTACGGGCGGCCGCACCGGCACCGCACGCTGAACGGCCGGCCGGCCGGTCCGCCCCGCCGGCCGCGCCGCCCGCCGCTCCACCGGCACCGCCC
>NZ_RPSE01000324.1:0-7458 GCF_003949955.1 Streptomyces sp. WAC05292 | reverse complement strand
TGGCGGGGCAGCGGAGGGGGAGGGCCTGCCGGCAGGGGTGGCGCCGGAGCCGCGTGGGCCGCGTACAGGACCAAGTCGGATCGGTTGGATCAGGCTTGTGCTCGGTCCGGCGGCTGACAGCTCGTCGTCGTGACACGCATGTGGTCCACATGGCGGCGCTTGACGAGGAGGAGAGTCATACCGTGAGCGTACGCCCGTATCGGCGTCCATCAGAACGGGTGAACCGGACGGGCCGGACGGGGGCGCCCGCGGACCGGCTACGCTGGACCCGTGGCAGTCGTCGATGTTTCCGAAGAGCTGAAGTCCCTCTCCTCGACCATGGGGTCGATCGAGGCCGTCCTGGACCTCGACAAGCTGAGGGCAGACATTGCCGTGCTCGAGGAGCAGGCCGCGGCCCCGTCCCTGTGGGACGACCCCGAGGCTGCCCAGAAGATCACGAGCCGGCTTTCCCACCTCCAGGCCGAGGTCCGCAAGACCGAGGCGCTGCGCGGCCGCATCGACGACCTCGCGGTCCTCTTCGAGCTCGCCGAGGAGATGGACGACGCGGACACCCGCGCCGAGGCCGAGACGGAGCTCGCCGCGGTCCGCAAGGCGCTGGACGAGATGGAGGTCCGCACCCTCCTGTCCGGCGAGTACGACGAGCGCGAGGCGCTGGTCAACATCCGCGCCGAGGCGGGCGGCGTCGACGCCTCCGACTTCGCCGAGCGCCTCCAGCGCATGTACCTGCGCTGGGCCGAGCGGCACGGCTACTCCACCGAGGTGTACGAGACCTCGTACGCGGAAGAGGCCGGCATCAAGTCGACGACCTTCGTCGTCAAGGCGCCGTACGCCTACGGCACCCTCTCGGTGGAACAGGGCACGCACCGCCTGGTCCGCATCTCGCCCTTCGACAACCAGGGCCGCCGCCAGACGTCCTTCGCCGGCGTCGAGGTGCTCCCGGTCGTCGAGCAGTCCGACCACGTCGAGATCGACGAGACCGAGCTGCGCATCGACGTCTACCGGGCCTCGGGCCCCGGCGGCCAGGGCGTCAACACCACCGACTCGGCGGTGCGCATCACGCACATCCCGACCGGCATCGTGGTGTCCTGCCAGAACGAGCGCAGCCAGATCCAGAACAAGGCCAGCGCCATGAACGTCCTCCAGGCGAAGCTGCTGGAGCGGCGCCGCCAGGAGGAGCAGGCCAGGATGGACGCCCTCAAGGGCGACGGCGGCAACTCGTGGGGCAACCAGATGCGCTCCTACGTGCTGCACCCGTACCAGATGGTCAAGGACCTGCGGACGGAGTTCGAGGTCGGCAACCCGCAGTCGGTGCTCGACGGCGACATCGACGGCTTCCTGGAGGCCGGCATCCGCTGGCGCAAGCAGCAGGAGCAGACGACGGCCTGAGCCCGGGCCGCCGGACCGCGCGCCCCGCGAGGGGTGCGCGGCACGTGAACGCGAGGCGGGGCCCGGACACCGAAGGTGTCCGGGCCCCGCCGTCGTTCTTCCTCCCGCCCTCCCAGGGGGCGGGGCGACGCATGATCGGGACGTGCGGCGGAGCCGCCGGCGCCCGCCGGCCCTACGCGGTGTGCTGCGCCACCAGGGCCAGAGCCGCCACGAGGACCACCAGGAGCGCGATGAGCGCCGTGGGGTTCAGGCCTGCGAAGGGGCCCTCCTGCTGGAGGCGCTCCCGGTTCGCCCGGCACACCGGGCAGCGGCCCTGGCTGACGGGCGCGGCGCAGTTCGCGCACACGAGCCGGTCATATGTCATGCGCTCTCCTCCTCTCGTCCCCTTGAACAACGCGTGCGGGAACGAGACCGTTCCCCCTACCACTGTGCCAGCTCCGCAGGCATTCGGCGCGGCCCGTCCGGGCAATCACCCGCCGCCTCCCCCGTCGCGCGGGACATATCGGGCAACTGTGGGCGCCGGGTCCCCACCCGGGGCCCGTTCGCGTATGGTCACGCACACCTACTCCCGGCGACCGTGGTGCACCCGTGATCCGATTCGACAACGTCTCCAAGTCCTACCCGAAGCAGAACCGCCCCGCACTCAGAGATGTCTCCCTGGAGATCGCGAAGGGCGAGTTCGTCTTCCTGGTCGGCTCCTCCGGCTCCGGCAAGTCCACCTTCCTGCGGCTCGTCCTGCGCGAGGAGCGGGCGACCCACGGCCAGGTCCACGTCCTCGGCAAGGACCTCGGCAAGCTCTCCAACTGGAAGGTCCCGCAGATGCGGCGCCAGCTGGGGACCGTCTTCCAGGACTTCCGGCTCCTGCCCAACAAGACGGTGGCGCAGAACGTCGCCTTCGCGCAGGAGGTCATCGGCAAACCGCGCGGCGAGATCCGCAAGGCCGTCCCGCAGGTGCTGGAACTCGTCGGCCTCGGGGGCAAGGAGGACCGCATGCCGGGCGAGCTCTCCGGCGGCGAGCAGCAGCGCGTCGCGATCGCCCGCGCCTTCGTCAACCGCCCCGCCCTGCTCATCGCGGACGAGCCCACCGGCAACCTCGACCCGCAGACGTCCGTCGGCATCATGAAGCTGCTGGACCGCATCAACCGCACCGGCACCACCGTGATCATGGCCACGCACGACCAGCAGATCGTCGACCAGATGCGCAAGCGCGTCATCGAACTCGAACAGGGCCGCCTCGTCCGCGACCAGTCGCGCGGCGTCTACGGCTACCAGCACTGAAAGGGCCCACCCAGACGTCATGCGCGCCCAGTTCGTCATGTCGGAGATCGGGGTCGGTCTCCGCCGCAACCTGACCATGACCTTCGCGGTCGTCATCTCCGTGGCCCTCTCGCTCGCCCTGTTCGGCGGCTCCCTGCTCATGCGCGACCAGGTGAGCAAGATGAAGGGCTACTGGTACGACAAGGTCAACGTCTCCATCTACCTCTGCAACAAGAGCGACGCCGAGGACAGCAGCGAACTCGGCAGCCGGGCCTGCGCCAAGGGCGCGGCGACACCCGAGCAGAAGCAGCAGATCCAGACCGACCTGGAGAAGATGGAGCTCGTCCAGACCGTCCACTACGAGTCCTCCGACGAGGCCTACAAGCACTACAAGGAGCGCTTCGGGCACACCGCGCTCGCCTCGGTGATCACCCCCGACCAGATGCCCGACTCCTTCCGCGTGAAGCTCACGGAACCCGAGAAGTACAAGGTCATCACGACGGCCTTCGCGGGCCGCGACGGCGTCCAGTCGGTGGCCGACCAGCACACCGAGCTGGACAACCTCTTCCAGATGCTCGGCTACCTCAACTGGGCGGCCCTCGGCATCATGCTGATCATGCTGGTCGTGGCGCTGCTGCTGATCGTCAACACGGTGCGGGTGTCCGCCTTCAGCCGGCGCCGCGAGACCGGGATCATGCGGCTGGTCGGCGCCTCCAGCTTCTACATCCAGGTGCCGTTCATCATGGAGGCCGCGTTCGCCGGCCTCATCGGCGCCGTGTTCGCCTGCCTGATGCTCGGCGCGGGCCAGTACTTCGTCATCGACCACGGCGCCTCGCTCCGCACCAAGATGGAGCTGATCAACTTCATCGGCTGGGACGAGGTCCTGACCAAGCTGCCGCTCGTGCTGGCAATCGGCGTGCTGATGCCGTCACTTGCCGCGTTCCTCGCGCTCCGCAAGTACCTCCGGGTGTGACGAGCGCCCCCTGTGAGCCCGGTCCAACCCGCCGTGGCGGAAGGGGCCTTGTCCTAGACTCGGGCGCATGCAGGGTCTGCCCAGCTTCTGTCCGCGGCCCCGCGACCTGCGTCGCGGGGCCGTCCTCACGTTCGCCTTCGCCGGCGTCGTCACCGCCGCGGCCGCCATGGGCTGCTGGGACGGGGCCGGCGCCGCAGGCGCTCCCGGCAGCGGATTAACGACCGCCGCGGCGCCGCCCGGAGAAGCCGGCCCCGGGCCCGGCGGTGCCGCCCCCGGAACCGCCGACCGGGAGGCCGTCGCCCGCGCCGCCGCCGAAGCCGTCGCCGAGGGCAAGTCCGGCAAGAAGGCCGCCCAGGAGGTCGTCAGCCGCAGCGGCGACCGCTGGGGCGTCGTCTACGACCGCGCCGAGTTCCAGGCCTTCGCCGACGGCCTCGACGGCCGGTGGACCGGCGTCGGCCTCTGGCCCGAACGGCGCGCCGACGGCGCCATCGCCATCGCCCGCGTCCAGCCCGGCGGGCCCGCCGCCCGCGCCGGCATCACGGCCGGGGACCGCCTCGTCGCCGTCGACGACCGTCCCGTCACCGGCCTGAAGACCGCCGAGGTCGTCGCCCTCCTGCGCGGCGGGGCCGGCACCCCCGTCGCCCTGCGCACCGCCCGCGGCGGCACCGAGGCCTCCCGCACCGTGCACCGCGAGCAGCTGCGGGCCGATCCCGTCACCGTCCGCTCGCTGCCGGGCGGGGTCACCGTCATCAAGGTCGCCGCCTTCACCCGCGGCTCGGGCGCCCGCGTCCGGGACGCCGTACGGGCCGCCCCGCCCGGCGGCGGCGTCCTGCTCGACCTGCGCGGCAACCCCGGCGGGCTGGTCACCGAGGCCGTCGCCGCCGCCTCCGCCTTCCTCGACGGCGGGCTCGTCGCCACGTACGACGTGCGCGGCGAGGAGCGCGCCCTGTACGCCGACCGCGGCGGCGACACCGCCCGGCCGCTGGTCGCCCTCGTCGACGCCGGGACCATGAGCGCCGCCGAGCTCGTCGCCGGCGCCCTGCAGGACCGCGGCCGGGCCGTCGCCGTCGGCACCCGCACCTTCGGCAAGGGGTCCGTGCAGATGCCGACGCAGCTCCCCGACGGCTCGGTGGCCGAGCTGACGGTGGGCACGTACCGCACCCCGGGCGGCCGCAGCCTCGACGGCACCGGCGTCACCCCCGACCTGCCCGCCCCCGACCGGGCCGAGGAGCGGGCCCGCACGGTATTGGGTGGCCTCGGGGTGGGCCCTTAGTGCAAAAATGACCACCACTATGGCTAAGGAAAAAGGGCGCAAGCTGATCGCCCAGAACAAGAAGGCGCGGCACGACTACGCCATCCTCGACACCTACGAGTGCGGGATCGTGCTCACCGGCACCGAGGTGAAGTCCCTGCGCCAGGGACGGGCCTCGCTCGTCGACGGCTACGTGTCGGTGGAGGGCCGCGAGGCCTGGATGTACAACGTGCACGTGCCGGAGTACAGCCAGGGGACGTGGACCAACCACAGCGCCCGGCGCAAGCGGAAGCTCCTGCTGCACCGGGAGGAGATCGACAAGCTGGAGTCGAAGGCGCAGGAGAGCGGCCACACCCTGGTGCCGCTGGCCCTGTACTTCAAGGACGGCCGGGCCAAGGTCGAGATCGCGCTGGCGAAGGGCAAGAAGGAGTACGACAAGCGGCAGGCGCTGCGGGAGAAGCAGGACACGCGGGAGACGAACCGCGCGATCGCGGCGGCCCGGCGGCGCCAGCGCGGCGAGCGTTAATCACCTGGCACGCGGTGGTCCACTTCGCGTACCATGGGCAGCGCACCCACCCCGCGGGGCGGGCGCACCTTGAAAAATCAACATGGGGATGATCGGTTTCGACAGCGGATGTCGATGTAGGGGAAGCGAGCCGAGGAAGCGGCAATGATCTCGCTAACCACATGTCGCAAAAAAATAATCGCCAACTCCAAGAGCGATAACTCCCGCTTCGCCCTCGCTGCCTGATAGCAGTGAGCTGAAGCCTCTGTGAGGAGCGTCAGCCCGGAAGTGGTCCCGGTCCGGATCCTGGCGTCGACTAGGGATCTAAACCTCTAGCCCCGGTCACGGGGGTTGGAGGGAAATCAAACAGTGACTGAGCCCGTCGGAGACTTGTCCGCGTGATCTCCGGGGCCGAGAAAATCGCAGCGGACTGCGCTCGGAGAAGCCCTCCTTCTGCACCGTTGGACGCGGGTTCGATTCCCGCCATCTCCACTCATCCCATGTGGGCGAAGGCCCCCTGACCTGCGAAATATCTCGCCAGGTCAGGGGGCCTTCGTCATGCGCGAGCACGACGGGTGCGGAGGCGGGTCGTGTCCAGCAGGTGGGGAGCGCCGAGAAGGTCTTCCTCGCCGATGCGCCGGCGGGCAGCGGCGCCCCGGGAGCCCCTGTCTGTGAGGAACAGGACCAGGACGGAGGAGCGCTCGGCGCGGTCGGCTATTTCGGCGAGGGTGGGCTGGGTCGCGTCTCGGGTGACGAGTCCGAGCAGGTTGCCCTGGAGGGACTGTCCGGCCTCGGCGGCCCGGACCTTTATGCGGCGGGCGATGTCATCGGGGACTTCCCGGATCGTGAACGCAGTCGTGACTGCATTTTGTCGTCGGTGCAGTCACTTTGCAGTCAATCGCTTCGCGCGACAGCCGAACCGCCGGTCGCTTGGTCAGTCGGAGTAGTGGTACCGGGCCTTGAGGATCTTCACTTCCTTGTCGTCGGCCCGGTAGACGAGGCGGTGCTCGTCGTCGATCCTGCGGGACCAATAGCCGGTCAGGTCGCCCTTGAGCGGTTCGGGTTTCCCGATCCCCGCGAAGGGAGACCGCTGGATCTCGCCGATCAGGCGGGTGATGCGCTTCGCCATCTTCCGGTCCGCCCCCAGCCAGAAGAGGAAGTCCTCCCAGGCCGCCGGGTCGAAGTCGAGGCTCCTCACTCCTCACCGGCCAGCTCTTGGAGCTCCTCCATGCTCTTGACGACGGCAGCAGAACCGGCCCGGTCCCGCTCCACAGCCTCCATGAGTCGCCGGGCATTCGCCGGCGAGCGCAGGAGGTACACCGTTTCCTGCCAGGCGTCGTAGTCGTCCGCGGACATCAGAACCGCATCCCCGCTCTTTGAGCTGATCCGCACGGGTGTGTGGTCGTTGTTGACGCGCTCGATGAGGGGGAACAGGGTCTTGCGGGCTTCGCTCGCACTGATGGGCACGTGGCGCACCTCCTCTGGGCTGGTACCTAAAGAAGGTACCAGTCCGGTACCGACTTACGGTACCGGTCGAGCCGCTCGGCGGCGCAAGGCGGTGGACAGGAGGAGGGCCGTGGCGGCGGCGGCCGCCGGGAGGGCGTAGGGGAGGGTCGTGCCGAAGCTGTCGACCAGGGCGCCCGCCGTGGCGGAGCCCGCGGCTATGCCCGCCAGGGTGGCCGTGACCGTGAGGGTCATGCCCTCGTTCAGGCGCTCCGGGGGGACCGCCGCGTGGATGCGGGACATCGCCGTGACCATCGTCGGGGCCGTCGACATGCCGGCCAGGAGGAGGGCGAGCCCGGTCAGGGCCACCGAGTCCGCGGCGGCGGCCGCCCAGGGCAGGGCCATCGCCGCGGCCGTCGCCGCCAGGCATACCCGCAGGTCCAAGGGCCTGCGGGTGCCGTACAGGAGGCCTGCGGCGCAGGATCCGGCGGCCTGCAGGGCCAGGATCGGGCCGACCGCTGCGCCCAGGCCGTGCCCGTCGAGGTAGGCGATGGAGGCCACCTCCATCGCGCCGAACACCGCGCCCAGGGGGAGGAACAGCAGCAGCAGGGGGCGGAGCGCGCGGAGCGGGGCGGGCGTGCG
>NZ_RPSE01000323.1:0-7478 GCF_003949955.1 Streptomyces sp. WAC05292 | reverse complement strand
GGCCAGGAGGAGGTGAGCCCGGACCCGGCGGTGCCGCCGGGGACGCTGGGCCAGGCGGTGGCTGCGGGGGCGGCGGCCGCGGCGGGTGAGCGCGCCGACAGGATCCCGATGCCCTCGGGCGCCCGTGCGGCCGGGGCGGGGGCCGCGGCGGCGGCCGGCGTACGGGCGAAGGAGACGCCCGGCCCGCGCTCCGCCGACCCGGCCGGGCCTCTGTCGTCCGGCGGCTCCGGGTGCGGCCCGCGGCCGAGGGAGGCCCCGGTCCGGCGGGCGGGGGCGTGGCCCGCCTCGGGCTCCGGCCCGTCCGCCGGGCTGCCCCAGGAGACCACGTGGTCGTGCGGGCCGCCGAAGCCCGCCTGGTGCTGGGGGTCGGCCTGCCAGGCCGGGGCCGCGGAGTCCCCCGGTTCCCGGGAGTCCCCGGGGGCGTCCGGGCCGGCCGGGTCCGCCTCCCGCTCCCCCGCGGCGTCGCGCACCGGCTCCGGTTCGGGCTCCGGTTCGGGCCGGGGACGCCGCGGGCCGACCGGGTCGCCCGGTCCGGCGGGGCGGGCCGTGCCGGGCACCCACGAGCGGCCGTTCCAGTACCGGACGTAGCCGGGGATGGACGGATCGGGGTAGTAGCCCTCGCGGGCCGCGTGCTCGCCGTCACCAGGGGAGGCCGTCATGTCCCCAACTCCGATCGTGGCTTGAGGCTTGTGCAAGGGGAGGACCATAGCCAAGAACCTCCTCCCGGCCGGTCCGGTAACGGGAGAATCCAAGCCTTCGGGCGAACACCGCCCCGCCCGTAGGTTTCAGGCCAACCGAAAGATTCAGGCCATTGTGCGATCGGGTGCCCGAAGTCGCGTCACATCCCGGCGCCTCGGCGCTCTCTGCGGGTGCGGGGCCACACGCCGGCCCCCGGATCCGACCGAAGCGAGGCCTCCATGCACCACCCCGTCATCGAGCGCGAGCTGGAACTGAAACTGGTCCTGTCACCCGAGCGCAGCGTCCCGGTGCCGGCCCGGCTGCGCTACCTCACCGACGACCCGTTCGCCGTCCACATCACCTTCCACACCGGCTCCAGCGCCCCCGTGGACTGGACGTTCGCCCGCGAGTTGCTCGTCGAGGGCGTCTTCCGCCCGTGCGGGCACGGGGACGTCCGGATCTGGCCCGTGAAGACGGCGGACCGGGCGGTGCTGTGCATGGCGCTCAGCTCCCCCGACGGCGACGCCCTGCTGGAGGCCCCCTCGGGCGCCGTGTCGTCGTGGCTGGAGCGGACCCTGCGGGTGGTCCCGCCGGGGACGGAGGCCGAGCGGCTCGGCCTGGACGCGGCCCTCGCCGAGCTGCTCACCCCCACCCCGGCCGACGAGCTGTGGATGCGCGATCCGTGGCCGTCCGACGAGTCGGGGGACGCGGAGCTGTGAGCCGCCGCACCCGGACCGGCCGGCGCCCCGCCCGCCACCTGTACCTCATACGCACCGGCGGCGCGGGGCCCCGCCCGGAGGCGCCGTCAGAAGAGCTTTCCGGGGTTGAGCAGGCCGAGCGGATCGAAGGCCTGCTTGACCGCCTGCTGCACGTCGAGGCCCACCGGCCCGAGTTCGCGCGCGAGCCATTCCTTCTTCAGGACGCCGACCCCGTGCTCCCCGGTGATCGTGCCGCCCAGGGCCAGTCCGAGCGCCATGATCTCGTCGAAGGACGCCCTGGCGCGGCGCGCCTCGTCCTCGTCCTCGGGGTCGAAGCAGAGCACGGGGTGGGTGTTGCCGTCGCCGGCGTGGGCGCAGACCCCGACGACCAGGCCGTGGGCGCGGGCGATGGCGGCGGTGCCGTCCAGCATGTCGGCGAGCCGCGAGCGGGGGACGCACACGTCGTCGATCATCGTCGCGGGGCGGAGGGCGTCGAGGGCGGGCAGGGCCGTCCGGCGGGCCTGGAGCAGCAGTCGGGTCTCCGCCTCGTCCTCGGCGGGCACGACGGCGGTGGCGCCGGCGGCGGTGCAGAGCCGGCCGGTCTCGGCGAGCTCCTCGGGGGCGTGCGGGGTGTCGAAGGCGGCGAGGAGGAGCGCCTCGGTGGTCTCGGGCAGCTCCATCCGGCCCAGGGCGTTGACGGCCCGGACGGTGGTGCCGTCCATCAGTTCCAGCAGGGACGGGGTCAGTCCGGCCTCCATGACGGCGCAGACGGCGGCGCAGGCGGCCGCGGCGGAGGGGAACTCGGCGGCGAGCGCGAGCTGCCGGGGCGGTGCGGGACGCAGCGCGAGGACGGCGCGGACGACGATGCCGAGGCTGCCCTCGGAGCCGACGAAGAGGCGGGTGAGGTCGTATCCGGCGACGCCCTTGGCGGTGGTGCGGCCGGTGCGCAGCAGCCGGCCGTCGGCGAGGACGACGTCGAGGCCGAGGACGTACTCGGCGGTGGTGCCGTACTTGACGCAGCACAGGCCGCCGGAGCCGGTGCCGATGTTGCCGCCGATGGTGCACTGCTCCCAGCTGGAGGGGTCGGGCGGGTAGGAGAGGCCCTTTTCGGCGACGGCCCGGGAGAGCACGGCGTTGACGACGCCCGGTTCGACGACGGCGGTCCGGTCGACGGTGTTGATCTCCAGGATGCGGTCCATCTTCACGAGGGAGAGCAGGATGCAGCCGTCGGTGGCGTTGGCGCCGCCGGAGAGGCCGGTGCGGGCGCCCTGGGGGACGACGGGGACGCGTAGGGCGGTGGCGGTCCGCATGACGTGCTGCACCTGCTCCGCGGTGCGGGGCAGGACCAGGGCGGCCGGGGTGCCGGCCGGGCAGAAGGCGGCCATGTCGGTGGCGTAGGAGGTGGTCACGTCGGGGTCGGTGACGAGGGCCTCGGCGGGGAGTCCTGCGAGGAGCGCCGTGTGCAGCCGTGCGGTGCGCTCGTCGTGGTCCATGGGATCCATGGGCTCAGCGTGGCATCCGCACCCATCGGTGTGAACACGGCCGCGCGCGGCTCCGGGCACGCCGGCATGCTCTTCATATTGACGCACAGTGAGCGCATGGACCGTATCGACAACGAAGCGCGGCAGGTCGCGCCCTACGCGGCCTTCACCGGCCGCAAGACGCTCGTGGCGGCCGCGGTCGCGGTGGTCCTCATCGCCGGGGCGCTGCTGGTCCGGCCGGCCGGCCAGGGCGACGACGCCCGGCCGCCGGGGCCGACGCAGCGGGCCGCGTCGGCGGTCGGCAGGGGCGCGCCGGCGGCGGCGGTCGACCTGTCGGCGCTGATCGCGGACCGGGAGAAGTGGCTCGGGTCGCATCCGCGGGACGACGGGGCGTGGTCGGTGCTCGGGGCGGCGTACCTGGAGCAGGCGCGCCGCAGCGCGGACCCGGCGTGGTTCCCGAAGGCGGAGAGGGCGCTGAAGCGGTCGCTGGAGCTGCGGCCCGCGGAGAAGGGCAACCACGACGCGATGACGGGCATGGGCGCGCTGGCCAATGCCCGGGGGGACTTCGGGACGGGGAAGCGGTGGGGCGAGCTGGTGCGGGCCCAGGCCCCGCAGCGGTGGACGGCGTACCCGGTGCTGGTGGACGCGTACACGGGCCTGGGCGACTACAAGGCCGCGGAGAAGGCGCTGGAGCGGCTGGTGGAGCTGCGGCCGGGGCTGGCGGCGTTCATGCGGGCCTCGCAGGTCTACCGGGACCGGGGCTGGCGCGAGGACGCGGCGCTGTCGATGGAGCACGCGGCGGGGGCGGCGAAGACCCCGGCGGAGAAGGCGTACGTGATGTACCGGCTCGGGGAGCTGGCGTGGGAGCGGGGTGAGGCGGGGGTGGCGCTGCGCCAGTTCGAGGCGGCGCTGAGGGCGGATCCGGGCCGGGCGGACGCGCTGGGCGGCCGGGCCAGGGCGCTGGCCGGGCTGGGCCGCAGCGGGGAGGCGGTGCGGGACTACCGGATGGCGCTGGGGCGGGGCTCGGCGCCGCGCCTCGCGCTGGAGCTGGGCGAGCTGCTGGAGTCGCTGGGGCGGGACGACGAGGCGAAGGAGGCGTACGCGGTGCTGCAGGCGGCGGCGTCCCGCGGGTCGGTCCGGGCGGCGGAGGACCAGGTGGTGCTGGGGCTGTTCGAGGCGGACCACGGGGATCCGGCGGACGCGGTGCGGCGGCTGACGGCGGAGTGGTCGCGGCACAAGAGCATGCAGGTGGCGGATGCGCTGGGGTGGGCGCTGCACCGGTCGGGCGACGACGAGGGGGCCCTGGAGTACGCGAAGAAGGCGACGGAGCCGGGTTTGCGCAGTGCGGACTTCGCCTACCACCGCGGGATCGTCGAGCAGGCCCTGGGGGACGGCGCCTCGGCGCGGCGGCATCTGGAGGAGGCGCTGCGGACGAACCCGGTGTTCTCGCCGGTGCGGGCGCCGCTCGCGAAGCAGGCGCTGGCGGCGATCGGGGAGCCGCCGCCGGGCGGCCCGGAGAACCTGCGGCCGCCGACGCCGTGGGTGGCGCCGGAGCTGCCGGAGCCGGTGCGGAGGCCGACGCCGAAGCCGGGGGCCGCGAAGCCCGAGGCGAAGCCGAAGCCGTCGGCGTCGGCGTCGGCTTCGGCGTCGGCGTCGGCGTCGGCCGCCGCGAAGCCGTAGCCGGCCGTACGCGCGACGCGCTCCCGCCCGGGGCCGGGCCCGGGCGGGAGCGCGTCGGTGTGCGGGGTGCCGCGTGCGGTCAGAGGTTGCCGCGCTTGGCCTGCTCGCGCTCGATCGCCTCGAAGAGGGCCTTGAAGTTGCCCTTGCCGAAGCCCATCGAGCCGTGCCGCTCGATGATCTCGAAGAAGACGGTCGGGCGGTCCTGCACCGGCTTGGTGAAGATCTGCAGCAGGTAGCCGTCCTCGTCGCGGTCGGCGAGGATCTTCAGCTCGCGCAGGGTCTCGATCGGCACGCGGGTGTCGCCGACCCACTCGCCGAGGGTGTCGTAGTACGAGTCCGGGGTGTCGAGGAACTGCACGCCGGCGGCGCGCATCGAGCGGACCGTGGCCACGATGTCGTTCGAGGCGAGGGCGATGTGCTGGACGCCCGGGCCGTTGTAGAACTCCAGGTACTCGTCGATCTGCGACTTCTTCTTCGCGATCGCCGGCTCGTTGATCGGGAACTTCACCTTCAGGGTGCCGTCCGCGACGACCTTCGACATCAGGGCCGAGTACTCGGTCGCGATGTCGTCGCCCACGAACTCCTTCATGTTCGTGAAGCCCATGACCTTGTTGTAGAAGCCGACCCATTCGTTCATGCGGCCGAGCTCGACGTTGCCGACGCAGTGGTCGATCGCCTGGAAGGTGCGCTTGGCCGGCGGCTCGACCATCGGGTCGACGGCCACGTAGCCGGGCAGGTAGGGGCCGGTGTAGGCCTTGCGCTCGACCAGGGTGTGGCGGGTCTGGCCGTAGGTGGCGATGGCGGCGAGGACGACCGTGCCGTGCTCGTCGGACACCTCGTACGGCTCGTCGAGGCCGCGGGCGCCCTGCTCGACGGCGTAGGCGTAGGCGGCGCGGACGTCGGGGACCTCGATCGCCAGGTCGATGACGCCGTCGCCGTGCTCGGCGACGTGCTCGGCGATGAAGCGGCCGTGGTCCGTGCTCGCCTTGATGACCGAGGTGAGCACGAAGCGGGCGGAGCCGTTGGTGAGGACGTAGCTCGCGGTCTCGCGGACGCCGTTCTCCGGTCCGGAGTACGCCACGAGCTTCATGCCGAACGCGGTGGAGTAGTAGTGCGCGGCCTGCTTGGCGTTGCCGACGGCGAAGACGACCGCGTCCATGCCCTTCACCGGGAAGGGGTCCGCCTCTCGCGCGGTGTGCGGGGTGGTTTCCAGGTTCACCAAAGACTCAGTCATGAGCGCAGAGTCCCGCCGATCCACAAGCTGCGCAATAGTTTCCTGATCTGCTGTACATATTGCCCAGCTGTGGCGCAGCATGGCTGAAACATCTGTGCAGGATGACCACTCCCGCGCAGTACCGAGCAGACAGGGACGGGTCATGGGCATCGACGAACTCGACGGCCGCCTCATCGTTCTGCTGGCCCGCGAGCCCCGGATAGGCGTGCTGGAGGCCTCGCGCCGACTGGGCGTGGCGCGGGGCACGGTGCAGGCGCGACTGGACCGGCTCCAGTCGAGCGGGGTGATCCGCGGCTTCGGCCCGCAGGTCGACCCGGCGGCGCTGGGCTACCCGGTGACGGCGTTCGCCACGCTGGAGATCAAGCAGGGGCAGGGCGCCGACGTACGGGCGCACCTGGGCGGGGTGCCGGAGGTACTGGAGCTGCACACGACGACCGGGCACGGGGACATGCTGTGCCGGCTGGTGGCCCGGTCGAACGCCGACCTCCAGCGGGTGATCGACAAGGTCGTGGGCTTCGAGGGGATCGTGCGGGCGTCGACGGCGATCGTGATGGAGAACCCGGTGCCGCTCCGGGTGATTCCGCTGGTGGAGCAGGCGGCTCAGGAAGGCTGAGCCCGGAGGCCATACGATCCAAAGAAAGCGTTGCAAAGAAATCCTTGCAGAGCTTTCTTTGCATGCTTAGGCTGGGGCCATGCCCGAGAAGCCGAAGGCCCCGGAACTCCAGAACCGCACTCTCGACGCCCGCTCCCTGCGCGGCCTGGCCCACCCCCTGCGCATGCGCCTGCTGGGCGCCCTGCGCCAGGACGGGCCCGCCACCGCATCCCGGCTGGCCGAGCGGCTCGGGGAGTCCAGCGGCGCCACCAGCTACCACTTGCGCCAGCTCGCCGCGCACGGGTTCGTCGAGGACGCCCCGGGCCGCGGCAAGGGCCGCGAGCGCTGGTGGCAGGCGGCGCACGACGGCACCGTCTTCGACGAGCAGCTCCTGTACGACGAGGACCCCGCCACCCGCGGCGCCGCCGACCTCTTCCTGCACGAGGTCGCGACGATCCACACCCAGGAGGTCGGCACCTTCCTGGGCAACGCCCACACCTGGTCCCCCGAGTGGCGCCGCAGCTCGGACATCAGCGACTTCACCCTCCGGCTCACCCCCGGGCAGGCGGCCGAACTCGTGGCCCGGATGCACGACCTGGTCGAGTCCTTCCGCGACATGCCGCAGACCGAGGACACCGAGACCGTACGCATCCACACGCACGCCCTCCCGCGCCGCTCCGCCGAGTAGGCCCCGCCGGCGCCACAACACCGGGGACGCCGCGCCGGGGACGCCGCACCGGAGCCGCCCGACCGGAGCCGCCCGACCGAGGCCACCACGCCGGGGGACCGGCGCACCGGGGCCGCCGCCCAGGGGCCCGCACCGGCGGCTTCCGCACCGGGGCCGTCCTCCGCATCCCGCCGCCGCACCGGCGCCCGCGCCCGCCCTGCTGCGCCGCGGCCCGCGGGGGCGCCTCCGCGCCTCCGCCCCTCACAGAAGGAGTCTTGTCATGCACACCTTCGCCCCATTCGCCCATGCCGAGGTCGCCGCCGGCCTCGCCACCCGCGCCCACGCCGCCCGCACCGCCGAACTCGCCGCCGAGGCCGCGGCCGCACACCTCGCCCGCGGGGCGGCCGCGGCCTCGGCGGCGAGTTCGGCGGTGCGGGCGGCGTGGGCG
>NZ_RPSE01000322.1:0-7478 GCF_003949955.1 Streptomyces sp. WAC05292 | reverse complement strand
GTGAGGCGCAGGGCCGCGGGGCCGCGGGGTCAGCCGCCGGTCTTGACGGTCAGTTCGCGGGAGAAGGCGCCCCACGTGCCGTCGCCGAGCCGTGCCCGGATCTTCACGGTGTACGTGGTGCCGGGGTGGGGGCCGACGAGGACTTCGCGGGTGCCCTTCGTGGTCGGCACGGGCAGTACCGGGGTGGCGGTGCCCCACATGAAGGTCTGGGCCGGCTTGCCGTTCAGGAAGACCTGGTAGGTGGTGATCTGGCCGAGGTTCTGGGGGACGGACCAGGCGAGGTCGAGGTAGTGCTGGGTGACGGGGCCGTCCTGCTTGGTGGAGGTGGTGGCGGTGAAGTCGCCGGGTGCGCCCTTGCCCGTTCCCGTGCCGCCGCCGCCCGTGCCGCCGCCGGGTGCAGGTGCCGTCGTCACCGCGGCCTCCCGGGTGGGCTCGGACTCCTTGCCGGAGGCGTCGACGGCGGTGACCTTGAAGCGGTAGGCGGTGCTCGGGGTGAGGCCGGAGACGGTGGCGGAGTCGGCCTTGGCATCGGCTTCCTGGACGCGCGTGCCGTCGCGGTAGACGCGGTAGCCGGTGACGGCGACGTCGTCGGTGGCCGGGTGCCAGCGCAGGGAGGCCTGGTAGGGGCCCGAGGCGGTGGCTTCGAGGTCGGCGGGGATGACCGGCTTCGCGGCGTCCTGGCCGGGCGCGGCGTGCGTGGTGAGGACGATGTCCTTGCTGAATCCGGAGGTGGTGCCGTCGGCGCGGAGGGTGCGGACCTTGAAGGTGTGGCGGGTGCCGGGCGCGAGCTTTTCGACATCGGTCATCGTGCCCGTGACGGTCTTGATCCGCTTGCCGTTCTGGAAGACCTCGTAGCGGTCGGTGTCGGCTGCGCCGGCCGGGGGCTTCCACATCAGGTGGACGGCGGTGTGGTCCTTGACGAAGGAGCCGCTGTCGGCGGGGACCTTGGCGTCGGTGCCTGTCCCGGTGCCGCCGCTTCCGGGGCCGGTGGCCTTGCAGCCGCTGATCTTGGGGATGCCCTTGCCGGCGGGGTTGATCCCGACCTTGACGGTGCGGGTGGCGCCGGCGGCGACGTCGGCCCGGTCGGCTATGGGCTTGACGGTGACGCGCTTGCCGTCCTGGCGGAGTTCGTACGCCCACGGGTTGTCGATGGTGGCCTGGCCCTGTGACAGCTCGAACTGGGCGGTCCAGTCCCGTACGGGCCGGTCCGCCTCGTTGGAGACGGAGACCTCCGCGGACGCCCACCAGGCGGTGGACTGCGCCGTGATGCGGCAGGCGGCGCCGAGCCCGCCGTCCTCTCCGGCGTTGGCTGCGACGGGGACGGCGACGGAGGCCGCTCCGACGACCACGGCCGCGCAGGCCAGGGCAATTCGCTTACGGGACATCAGGAACCTCTTGGTGAACAGGCGATCCGCCGGGAGACGGCGGCGGCATCGGATGTGCCTCGGTCAACGCCAGTGACCATAAGCGCGTTTGCGTCCGCTTCCGGGCTCCGGAAGCGATGTGGGCGCCCTGTTATCCGTCCCTTAAGGTCCGGCTAGGGCGGCCTTGAAGTGCGGGCCGGAATCCGGTCAGGCTGCCGTCCGGAACCCTGCGCAGGAGTCGGCCGCGGATTCCGTTTCCGTACGCCGCCTGCGGCGGGACGGTCTCCGCGCCCGACCGGGAGCCCCGGCGGCGCGCGGGGGCCGCCACCCCTGGCGGGTGGCGGCTCCCGGTCCCGGTCGGTCCGTCAGATGCCGTGCTTGGCGACCGCGATCAGCTGGAGCAGGGTCAGGGCGACCGTGCAGACCATGCCGATCGCGGTGTCCAGGTTGAGCTGGCCGCGGAAGCGGCGCCACGAGGTCACCACCCGGCGGGAGTGCCCCGGGCCGTCGTCGGCGGACTCGCCGACCCGGGCCTGGGAGATCTTGATGCGGGTGGCGGTGGAGTGCCAGGCCCCCACCCCCGTGGGTCCGACGCCGCAGCCCAGCAGGAACGCGTGGAGCGGCTCGGCGTCGGGGACGTCGTCGCCGTCGAGGATGCCGAGGACGGCGGTGCGGGTCAGGCCCAGGCCCTGGGCGCGGGCGTTGGCCCGGACCTCGTCGGGGTCGAGCCCCTCGGAGGCCATCAGCTCGCGCAGCAGGACGCGGAAGTCGTACGCGGTCGTGCACAGCGCGAGCGCCGTGGAGACCGCGTCGGCCTCGGACGGCCGCCAGGAGGTGGACTGCTGCTGGCGGGCCACCTCCTCACGGACCAGTTCCGCCACGGACCGGCGGGGCCGCGGCGCTCCGGCCGCCTGGCGGCGGACCGCGGCTTCCGCGGCCGTGCCGCCGTCCTCGGCGGGCGGTCGGCGCAGCTCGCCCTCCTCGGCGGCGGCCCACCGGGACCGCCAGACGGCCTCGTCGGCGCGGTCGTCGCAGCCGCGGATGAACGCCCAGGCGACGTCCCAGGTGGGGAGCCGCTTGCCGGAGACGGCGTTCGACAGCGACGCCGTCGAGTAGTGGACCCGCTGGGCGAGGGTGGCGAAGCTGAGGCCGTGCTCCTCCTTGAGGCCGCGCATGGCGCTCGCCAGTTCGCGCAGCTCCGCGGAGGCGTCCTCCCGGATGGGGTTGGGCTGGCGGGGCATCAGCGCGTACCCGTCCGGGAGGTGTCGGTCGCGGGGGCGGGCCGGGGCGGCCAGAACGCCGCCGCGGTGGCGGCGACGTTCAGGCCGAGGCCCACCGACTGGTCCGGGGCCAGGCCGGCGAGGTGCCCGGCGGTGCCGGCCGCGGTGCCGGCCGCGGAGTACAGGCCGAGCCGCACGGGGGCGGCGTACTTGCGGAGGGTGCCGGTGATCCGGCGGCCGAGGCGGCGGAGTGCCGTGGCCGGGTCGAAGCCCCACAGCGGGGGCTGCGGGAGGGGGAGGCAGATGCCTCCCCGGGGGTGTACGTGCGCCTGCATCGTCGACGGCCTCTCGTCTCTGACACAGGGTCCGCTGCCGTGGGCGCGCGGGGCGGTTCCGCGGCAGGGGACCCTGTGGACCTCGTCGGCCCCGCCGGGAGCGCCAACTCCCGTGTGGCGGAACCACTGACACCGCTCATCGTCCACCAGGCGGCCCCGCGGGAACAGGCTGTGATGTTCACATCTGCCGGACGGGGTTCGGTATGTAAGTCAACAATCCACCGCACCGCTGTGACCTGCTGGTTCTTCGCGGGATCGGGTTCGTAACCAAACTGTCGGCCGGTTACTCTGGATAAACGCCTCCCAAGAGGCAACTCTGGGTGCAGGCAGTCGCCCCGGCGGCTGGTTTCACGGCGATGTCCCGACCTCGGACATGCTGACACCCCGGGTGCCCTGCGCCAACAGGACGCCCACCGGCTCGGCTTCCCGGCCCAGTACACCGCAGGGTGTGGGCCGGGGAGCCGAGCCGTCGTCGTTTCCGGCCGGGCGTCGCCGCAGTCCCCCGGCCGCCTCTCATCTCCAGAGCGGGCGGGCGCCCAGCGGGGGTTCGGCGCCCGCCATGTAGGCCGCCACGGCGCACGAGGCGGCGAAGGTGGTCAGGCCGGTCACGAAGGCGGGGAGCGCGGAGTGGAGGAAGACGTACACCGCGAGTCCGCCGGCGACGGCGAGGAGGACGGCCAGGGCGAACAGCAGCGTCCGCACGACGGCGAGGCTCCGCTCGGCGACGACGGCCGGTGACTCGGGGAGCGGTTCCTGCGGGAGCCGGCCGTGCCGCAGCGTCGCGATCTTGATGCGGGTGACGGTGTGGTGCCAGATCAGGGTGCGCTCCTGCTCCAGGCCGCAGGCCGTCGTCAGGAAGATGTGGAGCCATTCGGTGGTGGGCAGGTCCTCCCCGTTGAGGACGTGGGAGAACGTGGCGCCGGAGATGGGGTACTCGCGGCGGCTGCGCTGTTCCAGGTCGGCGATGGTCAGCCCGCGGTCGGCGACGAGCTCGCGCATCACCTGCAGGACGTCCTTGGCCGTGGTGCACAGGGCCAGGGCGGTGTGCACGCGGTCCGGGGCGGTGCGGGCCGGCCGCGGCGCGAGCGGGGGCGGCCCTCGGGCCTGTCCCGGTCGTCGGAGGGGGTCTGCGGGGCCTCGCCGTCGGCGGCGGCGGCGTCGTCCGCGCTGCGGGAGACGCGTTTGCGGGCCTCCTCGCCGGCGAAGCGGGCCGCGGCGTTGCGGTGGAGGGTCCGCCAGGTGCGCAGGTCGCCGCTGAAGCCGCAGCCGCGGACGAAGGCCTCGACGAGCTCCCACTTCGGCACGCGGTTGCCGGACGCGGCCGTGGACAGGGCCGCGGCGGAGTAGTGCGAGACGGACGACAGCTGCTTGTAGGTGAGGTTGCTGCGGCGGCGCAGCGCGCGCAGCTGGCGGGCGAGTTCCGCCACCTCCATCGGTGCGTACGACGGGATCTCGTTCTCAGGACGCGCCACGGCCGGCCACCTCCCGGCGGCCGGGCTCGCCGCGGCGGGCGCAGGTGCGGCGGGTGTGCTTGCGGGCGCCCGCGTACGGGGCACGGGTGCGGGGGCCGCCGGCGCGGGCGCGGGCGGCCGCGCGGGGGGCTTGGGCGACGGCGGCGATGGCGGTGCGCCGGCGCGTGGTGGTGCTGTGGGGCATCTCGACTCCCGGGAACGAGCGGTTTCTGCCCGACCGCTCGGATGAGGGGCTGTGTACGAGCGAGGGCGCCCCTGCCGGGACGCCCTCGCTCAGCCCCGGGCCGCGGGCGGATCCCGCGGCCCGGGGGTGTGACTCGGCCTGAGTGCGTGTTCAGTTGGTGCGCGGACGTGGCCGCCGGCCCGTCGGCCGGGAGCTCCAACTCCCGCCGCCGGGTGGAGGGTCGACGCCCTCCGCGGCTTCCGTGCGCGGCTCCAAGTCTGCCCCATGAGGTCCTCGGCGGGCACCTGGCTGCACTCCCCCGCAGCGAGGTTGTGCGTTCGTGAATAACCCGCCCCAGGACGCCACGCCGGTTCCGTTTACCTCATGAAGAACCCCGGTCTGGTACAAGGCGGGGTCGGCGGGCCGGGCGCGCCGTGCCGCCCGGCGGGCCCGCGCGGGGCGCGGAGGGGCCGAAGAAGTCCGCGGAATTGTTCGGCGGGGGCGGCGGCGGCGGCAGCGAAAGCGCATGTCAGAGGTGGCGTCGGGTTGTTGAGGTTGTTACGGTTTTTCGGTCGCCGTTTCGGACAAGCCGCGAATGGCACCACACGACCCCTCGTGGCACGCCACCATGGGGGCGCGGCTCAGCTCCAACTGACCGCACCGACAAGTGGCATCTCATGGCCTGAGTGCACCTTGTGGGCCCCCCGCTCCGGCGGGGGGCCTGAATCGTTCCGGCACGGACCGCCCCTCCGAACAAGACGCTTCGCCCGATTTGCGGCGGCTGCCTCACCCCGGCCCGCCATCTGTGAACAACGAGCGTCGAGCCTCTGCCACGAAAAGCCATATGTGATCGACATCACGCCTGGCCGCCCGCCGCGCGGAGCGGCTGCATCGAACAGAAGCACGCTTCACTGTCATTCGTTCGACGTAGGGCGGGCGGTGGTGCCCACCGTACGAGGCCTCCCGGCCGGCGCGGCCGGCGGCGAGGTCTTTCGGCCCGCGGAGGCGGGGCGCAGGCGGACGCGGGCGGTGTCGGGGACGGCTCCGCCGGCGTCGGCCGGGTCGAGGGGCCGGAAGGCGTCCTCGTCGGGCAGGCGGTACTCCCACTCCAGGGAGCGCGCCACGACGCCCGTCACCGGGTGGTCTCGGTAGTGGCGGGACCAGTCGCGCCAGGACCAGGTGCGGTCCGGGTCCTCGGCGAGGGAGGCGAGCCGGTTCCGTTCCGCTTCGAGCGTCCTGGCGATGTCCTTGGCGTGGCGCCGCACCAGGTCGACGCTGTCGGCCCGCAGGGGCGTCTTGTAGCCGCTCGGGGTACGGAAGGGGGCCGTGGTGCGGGTGGTGCGGCCGTCGTCGTCGGACCAGTCGACGGTGACCGTTCCGGTGTCGTGGAGGGTGATGACGGCGTCGACCGCCGCGTTCCACCACAGCACGCCGCGGCCGATCCAGCCGACGGTCAGCGTGCCGTCCGGTTGCAGGCCGTGGCGGGGCACGGTGCGTTCGGCGATGTCCTGCGGGGGGATCCCGAGGCGGGCGGCGGCCCGCTTCACGGACTTCACCAGCACCTTGTGCGGGTGGATCGAGGGGGTGATCCGCTGGTGCAGGTCCCACAGCTCGTCCATGGCGGAGGCGCCGGGCAGGTCGCCGAGGGCGGCGAACGCGGCGCCTGCGATCTCGTGGTCCACGCGGTGGTAGGTGTCCATGGCCTGGGAGTTCTTGCGGGCGACGAGGGCCAGGTCGGCGCTCAGGCCGTCGGTGTCGGCGCGCAGCCGGCCGGCGGCGAGGAGGAAGCCGATCGCGAGCGCGCGGGCAGGGGAGGGGGGCTTGACCTGCCCGATCTCGCGGATGATGTGTTCGGGATCGCCCTGGTCGTGGAAGGAGCCGCCCGCGGCCAGTTCGCGTACCGCGTGGCGGACGAGCGCGTCGGCGCCGTCCGCCTTGAGCAGCGCCTTGGTGCGGCGCATCCAGGTGGTGTCGGCCTTGTAGCGCCAGTTCCAGCCCGCGTCGGAGCTGGCCAGGTGCAGGACGAGTTCGGCCAGGTGCGGCGGCAGGCCGGTCAGGTGCGGGTGGATGCGGGTGCTCCAGCCGTTGCCGGGGTCGAACACGTGGGCCAGGGGATCGCTCATGTCCTCGATCATGCCGGAGGGGACTGACGGCGACCGCGGACCGCGGCAGCGGCGGCGGCAGCGGCGGCGGCCGGCTCAGGGGCGGGTGAGGGGTCGCCGGGTCTCGGCGCGGACGTCCAGGGTCAGGCGGGCGAAGCCGGCCAGGTCGACCGCGTCGGGGGCGCGGCCGGCGATGTCCGGGAGGACCCAGCCGACGAACGCGGCGGTGTTCCCGTCGCCCCACGCGCACACCGGGACGGTCGACTCGGCGCCCTCCTCGGTGAGCGTCAGGACCTGGCAGCTGACGGCGACCTCGGAGCCGGCCGGCCGGAAGACCTGCGGCGGGCCGGCCTCGGCGGCGCCCTCGGAGGTCCGGGCGCCGCGCAGGATCGAGTCGCGGACCGACTCCGGGTGCTTGAACTGCCCGTACAGCCCGGAGAACGACAGCACCGCGGTCTTCTTCCCGGCGGAGCCGCTGTAGCGGCCGACGGCGGGCCGGGGATCGCGGATGGTCGGGTCGCTCCGGACGGCCTCGCCGGCCAGCTCCTCCTTCATCGCCGCCGATTCGTCGTCGGTCAGCGTGTACTGGCCGCCCAGCAGGTGCTGCGGGACCGTCAGCATGTGCTCGGCCGGCGGGAACGCGCTGGTGGAGACGGTGCCGAGGATTTTCTGGGCGGGGACGGCGAGGACAGCGAGGAGGACGAGGGCGCCGGCCGTGATCGCGAGGGTGCGGCCCGCCCCGCCGCGGCGGGGCGGGGCCCCGGGCGGGAACGGCGGTGCGGCGGGCATCGGCGGTGCGGCCGGCGCCCTCGTCCTCCTCGC
>NZ_RPSE01000321.1:0-7498 GCF_003949955.1 Streptomyces sp. WAC05292 | reverse complement strand
GCGGCGGGGCGGCCGGTGTCAGTCGCGGGCGGCGGCGCCCTTGCGGAGGGCGCGGAGCCATTCGCGGTTCATGGCGGTGATCGAGGGCAGCGGGATGCCCTTCGGGCAGGCGGTCGCGCATTCGCCGGTCAGGGTGCAGCCGCCGAAGCCCTCGTCGTCCATCGCGGCGACCATGTCGAGCACCCGGCTCTCCCGTTCGGGCGAGCCCTGCGGGAGCGCGCCGAGGTGGTTGACCTTGGCGGAGGTGAAGAGCATGGCGGAGCCGTTGGGGCAGGCGGCGACGCAGGCGCCGCAGCCGATGCACTCGGCGTGTTCGAAGGCGCGGTCGGCGTCGGGTTTCGGGACGGCGGTGGCGTGCGCCTCTGGCGCGGAGCCGGTGGGTGCGGTGATGTAGCCGCCGGCCTGGATGATCCGGTCGAAGGCGCTGCGGTCCACGACGAGGTCCTTGACGACGGGGAACGCGGCCGCACGCCAGGGTTCGACGTCGATGGTGTCGCCGTCGCGGAAGGAGCGCATGTGGAGCTGGCAGGCGGTGGTGCGTTCGGGGCCGTGGGCCTCGCCGTTGATGACGAGGCTGCACGCGCCGCAGATGCCCTCGCGGCAGTCGTGGTCGAAGGCGACGGGTTCCTCGCCGCGGACGATGAGGTCCTCGTTGAGGGTGTCGAGCATTTCGAGGAAGGACATGTCGCGGGAGATGCCGTCGACCTCGTAGGTGACCATGGCGCCGGGGGCGTCGGGGGTCTGCTGGCGCCAGACGCGCAGGTTGAGCTTCATGCGTAGCTCCGCTGGGTGGGGTGGACGTACTCGAAGACGAGGTCTTCCCTGTGCAGGACGGGCGGCTTGCCGGTGCCGCGGAACTGCCAGGCGGCGGCGTAGGCGAACTCCTCGTCGCGGCGGGCCGCTTCGCCGTCGGGAGTCTGGGACTCCTCGCGGAAGTGGCCGCCGCACGATTCGGTGCGGTGGAGGGCGTCGAGGCACATCAGCTCGGCGAGCTCCAGGTAGTCGACGATCCGGTTGGCCTTCTCCAGGGTCTGGTTGAGCTGGGCGCCGCTGCCGGGGACCCTGACGCGCCGCCAGAACTCCTCGCGGATCCGGGGGATGCGGGCGAGGGCGGTGCGCAGTCCGGCGTCGGTGCGGGCCATTCCGCAGTGCTCCCACATGAGTTCGCCGATCTCCCGGTGGAAGGAGTCGGGGGTGCGGTCGCCGTCGGCGCGCAGGAGCCGGTCGAGGCGGTCGCGGGTTTCGCGGAGGGCGGCCGCGGCGTCGGGGTGGGTGTCGTCGACGGGCTCCCGGGCGGGGTGGCGGGCGAGGTAGTCGCTGATGGTGGCGGGGAGGACGAAGTAGCCGTCGGCGAGGCCCTGCATGAGGGCGGAGGCGCCGAGCCGGTTGGCGCCGTGGTCGGAGAAGTTGGCCTCGCCGATCGCGAAGAGGCCGGGGACGGTGGTCTGGAGGTCGTAGTCGACCCACAGTCCGCCCATCGTGTAGTGCACGGCGGGGTAGATCCGCATGGGGACCTCGTACGGGTTCTCGGCGGTGATCCGCTCGTACATCTCGAAGAGGTTGCCGTACTTCTCGGCGACCTTGTCGCGGCCCGTGCGGCGGATGGCGTCGGCGAAGTCGAGGTAGACGCCCTGGCCGCCGGGGCCGACGCCCCGCCCCTCGTCGCAGACGTTCTTGGCGGCGCGGGACGCGATGTCACGGGGGACGAGGTTGCCGAAGGAGGGGTAGATCCGCTCCAGGTAGTAGTCGCGCTCCGCTTCGGGGATCTCCGCGGGCGGGCGGGTGTCGCCCTTGGCCTTGGGAACCCAGATGCGGCCGTCGTTGCGGAGGGACTCGCTCATCAGGGTGAGCTTCGACTGGTGGTCGCCGGTGCGCGGGATGCAGGTGGGGTGGATCTGGGTGAAGCAGGGGTTCGCGAAGTACGCGCCGCGCCGGTGCGCCCTCCAGACGGCGGTCGCGTTGGAGTTCATGGCGTTGGTGGAGAGGTAGAAGACGTTGCCGTAGCCGCCGGTCGCGAGGACGACGGCGTCCGCGAAGTGGGTGGTGATCTCCCCGGTGACGAGGTGGCGGGCGACGATGCCGCGGGCCCGGCCGTCGGCGACGACGAGGTCGAGCATCTCGGTGCGGGCGTGCATCTCGACGGCGCCGGCGGCGATCTGCCGGGAGAGTGCCTGGTAGGCGCCGAGGAGGAGCTGCTGGCCGGTCTGGCCGCGGGCGTAGAAGGTGCGGGAGACCTGGACGCCGCCGAAGGAGCGGGTGTCGAGGAGTCCGCCGTACTCGCGGGCGAAGGGGACGCCCTGGGCGACGCACTGGTCGATGATCTCGACGGAGATCTGGGCGAGCCGGTGGACGTTCGACTCCCTGGCGCGGAAGTCGCCGCCCTTGACGGTGTCGTAGAAGAGGCGGTGGACGGAGTCGCCGTCGTTGCGGTAGTTCTTCGCGGCGTTGATGCCGCCCTGGGCTGCGATGGAGTGGGCCCGGCGCGGGGAGTCGGAGTAGCAGAACTGGACGACGCGGTAGCCCTGTTCGGCGAGGGTCGCGCCGGCGGCGCCGCCGGCGAGACCGGTGCCGACGACGATGACGGTCTGCTTGCGGCGGTTGGCCGGGTTGACGAGGCGGGCCTCGAAGCGGCGGCGGTCCCACCGGTCGGCGATGGGGCCGGCGGGGGCCTTGGTGTCGGCGAGGGGCTCGCCGGTGGTGTAGTGCGCGTAGGTGTCGCTCATGGTGGCGGTTCCGTGGTCGGTGGGGTGCGCGGTCACTTCACCACTCCGGTCATGACGCCGACGGGGACGGAGACGAAGCCGGCGAAGAGGAGGAGGGCGAGGGTGTTGGCGAGGGCCCTGAGGGCGCGGTCGCGGCGGGCGCTGCCGGCGCCGAGGGTGTGGGCGGCGCTGCGGAAGCCGTGCCGGATGTGCAGGCCAAGGGCTGCCATGGCGGTGATGTAGAGGGTGTTGCCGTACCAGGTGGAGAAGGTGGCGAGGACGTTCTCGTAGGGGTGGCCGGCCCAGGCGCGTTCGTTGACGGTGAGCGTGGTGAGGTCGAGGATGTGCCAGACGATGAACAGGCCGAGGATGACACCGCCCCAGCGCATGGTGCGGGTCGCGTAGCCGGCGCGCCGGCGCTTGTGGGCGTAGGCGACGGGGCGGGCATTGATGTCGCGGCGGCTGAGCTGGTACGCCGACACGGCGTGCGCGGCGACGGCGGCGAGGAGGATGACACGGACGGCCCAGAGGGCCCAGTGGCTGTGCAGGAACGGTTCGCCGATGTGGCGCAGCCAGTGCCCGTACGCGTTGAACTCCTGGGGACCGAAGAAGATCTTGAGGTTGCCCATCATGTGGACGACCAGGTAGCCGAGCATGATCAGACCGGACACCGCCATCACGGCCTTCTTGCCGACGGTGGAGTCCCAGAGCGTGCGCGTGGTGGACGGCCGTCGGTCCGTCCGCGTTGCCAGAGCCATGCCGTCGACGGTAAGGAGCGCACCCCCGAGAGGTCCAAGACATGATGACGCTGCTCTCGATAGGCAGCGTCTATGCGGGGGTAGCCTGGGGTCATGCAGTTCCAGCAGCTTCTGTACTTCGTGGCGGTGGCCGAGACGCGGCACTTCACCCGGGCCGCGGAGCGGGTGCACGTCGCACAGCCGTCACTGTCGCAGCAGATCAAGGCCCTGGAGCGGGAGCTGGGTGCGGAGCTGTTCAGCCGGGCGCGGGGCAACATCGCACTGACGGACGCGGGCGAGGCGCTGCTTCCGCTGGCGCGGCGGATCCTCGCCGACGCGGAAACGGCGCGGCTGGAGGTGCAGGAGCTGGCGCAGCTGCGGCGGGGCCGGGTGCGGCTGGGGGCGACCCCGAGCGTGTGCACGGGCCTGCTGCCGGAGGTGCTGCGCGCCTTCCACACCGCGCATCCCGGGATCGAGCTGCTGATCCAGGAGAGCGGATCCCTTGACCTGGTAAGGGAGTTGGCGCGCGGCGCACTGGACCTGGCGCTGATCGCACTGCCGCTGCCCCCGTCGGCGCCCGCGCTGGACACCGTGGAGCTGCTGACCGAGGACCTGGTGGTCGTGTCCTCGGAGCGGTTGCCGCCGCCCGGCGGGGGCGGGCCGCTGACGGTGTCGGCGCTGCGGCACGAGCCGATGGTGATGTTCCGGCACGGATACGACCTGCGGGACCTGACGGTCGCCGCCTGCCGGGCGGAGGGGTTCGAGCCGGTGTTCACCGTCGAGGGCGGCGAGATGGACGCGGTGCTCGGCTTCGTGCGCGCGGGGCTCGGCGTGGCCGTGGTCCCGGCGATGGTCGCCGGAGGCGCCGCGCCGGGGCTGCGCAGCACCCCGCTGGAGGGTGCCCCGCTGCGCCGCACGATCGCCCTGGCCCACCGGACGGACGTCGCACCGCCGAGGGCGGCCCGCGAACTGAAGCGCATCCTGCTGCAGCACTGAGGCACCGGCCGCGGCAGGGCTGCCCTGCGGGCGCTTAGGCCGGCTGCCGGCGGTCAGGCGCGGCGTACGGGCAGGGCGGCGTCCAGTCCGTCGGCCAGCATGGCGAAGGCGGCCTCCGCGTCGTCCACGGCCGCCGGCTGCGCCTCGGCCGCGCTCTGGCCGGCGGATATCCGCCGCCAGTTCTCCCGGCCGAGTTCGTGCCGGACGGTCACCAGGTGCATCGCCGCCAGGCGCGCGGCCAACGGCGCGACGGACTCCGCCTCCAACGCGGCGGCCAGCAGCTCGACCTCCCGCGAGGTGTAGTGGCCGAGGCGCGCCTCCAGGCTGGCCGTGGTGTAGAGCAGCCGCTGGTAGGCGACGACCTCCGGATGATCGCACAGGCCGGTGATCGGGTCGCCGGCGGCGAGGGCGTCCAGGAAGTGCCCCCGCACCGCCGCCACCGGCGTCTGCCCGGCGGGTCTGTCGCGCACGATGCGGGCCGCCTCGTCCTGGTGGTCGGCGAACCGGTCGAGGACCAGGTCCTCCTTGCTCGGGAAGTACCGGAACAGGGTCGGCTTGGACACCTCGGCCGCCGCCGCGACGTCGGCCACCGACACCTCGTCGAATCCCCGCTCCAGGAAGAGCTCCAGCGCCGTGGCCGCCAGGTGGCGGCGCGTGCGCAGCTTCTTGTTCTCACGCAGACCGGTCGTGTTCTCCATGGGTGCAACCCTAGCACGGATTTCGCAACCGAGTAATTTTTGTAACCGGGTTGCTTTTTCGTCCATCGGCCGCTTTCCTTGAGAGGACGACGAAGGAAGGACGAGTCATGACGACGACGAACGCCCCGGCCGCCACCGATGTCCTGGTGGTCGGCTCCGGACCGACTGGCCTCGCCCTCGCCTGCGACCTGGCCCGGCGGGGCATCGCGGTGCGGGTCGTGGAGCAGCGCCCGGCACCCCACCGCGAGTCGCGCGGCAAGGGACTGCAGCCCGAGGCCATGGAACTCCTCGACGGACTCGGCGCGGGCGACCGCATCAGGGCCGTCGGGCGGACCGGGATCGTGCTGCGCAAGTACTTCGACGGCGAGCACATCGGCGACACCCCCTCCGGCGCCGGGATCCTCGTGGGGCAGTGGCAGGTGGAGGAGGCCCTGCGCGAGAGGCTCGCGGAGCTGGGCGTGCGCGTCCAGCACGGCGCAGCCCTCGCCTCGGTCGACCAGGGCGCGTCGGGCCTGCGCGCCGAACTGTCAGACGGTACGGGCCTGCACGCGGCCTACCTGGCCGGCTGCGACGGCGGCCGCAGCACCACGCGCCGGCTGCTGGGGATCCCGCTGGAGGGGAGCACCGCCGAGGAGGAGGCGATGGTCCTCGGCGACGTACGGGCGCCCGGCCTCAGCAGGGAGTTCTGGCACCAGTGGTTCACCACGGAGGGCGGCGGCATCCTGCTGTGCCCCATGCCGGGGACGGACTCCTTCCAACTCCAGGCGGCGCCCGAGAAGGACGGGGAGGGCCGGACACTGCCGCCCTCCCTGGAGAGCTTCCAGCGACTCTTCGACCGGTACGCACGGGTCCCGGGCATACGTCTGGCCGACCCCACCTGGATGTCGTCGTGGCGGGTCAACTCGCGGGTGGCGGCGCGGATGCGCCGGGGCCGCGCGTTCCTCGCCGGGGACGCGGCGCACGTGCACCCGATAGCCGGCGGACTCGGCATGAACACCGGCATCCAGGACGCCACCGCCCTCGCCCGAACCCTCGCCGCCGCCTTGGCGGAACCGGCCGCGGCGGAGGTACTCGACGCCTACGAGGCGGAACGCCTCCCCGCGGCAAGAGCGGTCGTGACCGACACGACCCGGCGCTACGCGCGCGTGGTCCAAGCGGTCCGCACCCCCGGCCGCGGAACGGAGGCCGGCATGAACTGACGCCCCGCCAACCCCCCGCCCCCGTCGGTGCAGCGAGCCCCGGCCAGGCAGCGGAGCCTTGCAGGGCGCCGGCCGACCAGGGTGCTGCCGACTCCGGGTGTCCGTGGGCACCGGCGCCCGGACGCCGGCGGGGCATCGGTCCCACACCTGCCTGGCCGCCGCCCTCCGAGCAGTCGGCGACCCACCGCTCAGAGAGCGGCTCCCTGAGATGGAGAAAACGGTGGTGCCTTCCGCCTCATCCAGGTCCGTAGTTGTCCTAATGCGCCTCTAGGGTCGCCACATCGCGGAGGAACGTACGAGAGGACGAGACCGATGGGGCACATGGCACCCGAGGGTTACACCAGCGTCGCACCGTGGGTGGTCACCGACGACACCGGTGCACTGCTCGACTTCATCACCGCCGCGTTCGACGGCGAGGAGCTCGCGCGGGTTCCGGTCGAGGACGGCACCATCGGCCACGGCGAGATCCGTGTCGGCGACACGGTCGTGCTCGCCTTCGACCGGCGGCCCGACTGGCCGGTCATGCCCTCGCTGCTCCGGGTCTACGTACCGGACGCGGACGCCGCCATGGCTGCCGCTGTCGCGCACGGGGCACAGGTGGTCACCGAGATCGCCGACAGCGCGTGGGGGGATCGCGGTGGCCGGGTGAGGGATCCGTTCGGCAACATCTGGTGGGTGGTGAGCCGGGTCGAGGACGTCGCGCCGGACCGGGCCTGGGAGCGCATGTCCGAGCCGAAGTACGCCGAGGCGATGCGCATCGCCCAGGAAACGCTGGATGCCGCGCTGAGCGGCCGGGCCACGGGGGTGGCGAGTGCCCCGCGGCGCCCGAACCACTGAGATGTTCGGGGCTGGTGGGGCTGCCATGGGTTGACCGCCTGGCCCGGACGCGCGCCGCGCCGCCCCTGGGCGGCGCGGGGCCCGGCCGGCCTCCGCGGACGAGCCCCCGGCCGGTCCCGCGGTCCGCCCGCCCGGGCAGGGCCGCACGCCCGGGCAGGGCCGCACGCCCGGGCAGGGCCGCACGCCCGGCTGCAGAACAGGCAGGGCCCGGCCGGGGAGCGCACTCCGGCGGAGGTGCTGCGCAGCGCGGACATCACCATGTACCGGGCGAAGGCGGCCGGCGGCAGCCGCTTCGAGTTCGCGGACGCGGAGGCCGACGCCCGCGCGAT
>NZ_RPSE01000320.1:0-7504 GCF_003949955.1 Streptomyces sp. WAC05292 | reverse complement strand
CCCGTACGGGGGGCAGGGAGCGGGTCTCGTCGGGGTCGCCGTAGGTGCGCTGGCCGATGACGGTGGGGGTGGGGACGGTGTCGTCGGTGAGGTCGCGGCCGAGGTCGATCCGGGGGATGACCTGGGTGGCGCCGCTGTCGTGTTCGTGGCCGCGGCCGTGTTCGCGTACGGCCTGGAGGAGGCCGCCCATGGCGGCGGAGTCGCCTTGGGCGGATTTGCCGCTCCAGACGACGGGGGCCCGGCGGCGGCCGGCGGCGGCTCCGGCGGCCGCCGCGGCGGCGCCGAGGACGGGTGCCCGGCCGGGGATGTTCGCGGGCTTGGAACGCGCGCTCGGGCTCGGTGCGAGCCGCACGCGGAAGCTGGCGTGGTTCACGATGACCTGTGCGGGGTCGCACGGCACCTTGACCATGCTCAGCGCGGGCTGGTCGTCGAACCCTGACGTTCTTGTGTCCACACTCATCTAACCGAGTGATCAGTGTTTAGGACACTGCCTTGACGGGGTTCTTGTGTCCGAGACCCGTCAAGATCAAGCCACCCCGCCCGAAGGGGGCGGGGTGGCACGCTCACGGGTCGCCGGCGGTGCTCCGATCGGCCGAAGCCGCCCGGGTTCAGGCGCGGCGGCGGGCCGCCTCGTAGAGGACGACGCCCGCGGCGACACCGGCGTTGAGGGACTCGGCCCCGCCCGGCATGGGGATGCGGACGAGGAAGTCGCAGTTCTCGCCGACGAGGCGGCCGAGGCCCTTGCCCTCGGAGCCGACGACGATGACGACGGGCCCGCCGAGGGCGTCGAGGTCGGCGACGGAGTGCTCGCCCTCGGCCGCGAGGCCGACGACGGTCAGACCGGCCTTCTTGTAGTCCTGGAGGGCGCGGGTGAGGTTGGGAACCCGGGAGACGGGCGTGCGGGCCGCGGTGCCGGCGGAGGTCTTCCAGGCGCCGGCGGTCATGCCGGCGGCGCGCCGCTCGGGGATGACGACGCCGTGGCCGCCGAAGGCCGAAACCGAGCGGACGATCGCGCCGAGGTTGCGGGGGTCGGTGACGCCGTCGAGGGCGACGATGAGGGGTTCCTCGCCGTTGTCGTAGGCGGCCTCGGTGAGGTCCTCGGGGTGGGCGTACTCGTACGGCGGGACCTGGAGGACGAGGCCCTGGTGGTTGAGGCCGCCGGTCATCCGGTCGAGCTCGGGGCGCGGGGCCTCCATCAGGTTGATGTTGCCGCGCTCGCCGGCGAGCTGGAGGGCCTCGCGGACACGCTCGTCGTTGTCGATGAACTGCTGCACGTACAGGGTGGTGGCGGGCACGCCGTCGCGCAGGGCCTCGAAGACGGGGTTGCGGCCGACGACCATCTCGCTCTGGCCCTTGGCTCCGCCGCGGCGGGGGGCCGGGCGGCGCTTGGCGGCCTGCTTGGCCGCGGCGTTGGCGAGGCGGAACTTCTTGTGGCCCTTGCGGTCCTCGGCCTTGGGCGTGGGGCCCTTGCCCTCCAGGCCCCTGCGCCGCTGGCCGCCGCTTCCGACCGTGGGGCCCTTCTTGTTGGACGTGCGGCGTCCCCTGCGCTGGCTGTTCCCGGCCATGACCTCTACCTGTTTTCGTTGGTGCTGCGGTACGTACGTATGAAGAGTGTGCCGCCCGGGGGGCCGGGCGGCACAACAGAGCTGGTCCGGGCGGGTCCGGTCAGCGGGGTCCGAGGGTCCAGCGCGGGCCGGACGGGCTGTCCTCGATGACGAGTCCGGACTGCTGGAGCTGGTCGCGGATGGCGTCGGCGGTGGCCCAGTCCTTGCGGGCGCGGGCGGACTCGCGCTGGTCGAGGACGAGGCGGACGAGGGTGTCGACGGCGCCGTGGAGTTCGTCGCCGCGGTCGGTCTCCTGCGACCAGTGCGGGTCGAGGGGGTCGAGGCCGAGGACGCCGAGCATGGCGCGGACCTCGGCGAGGCGGGCGATGGCGGCGTCCTTGTCGTCGGCGGCGAGCGCGCTGTTGCCCTGGCGGACGGTGGTGTGGACGATGGCCAGCGCCTGCGGGACGCCGAGGTCGTCGTCCATGGCCTCGGCGAAGGCGGGCGGGACCTCGGAGGCCGGCTCGACGGGGCCGCCGGCCTTCTCGACGACGCGCTGCACGAAGCCCTCGATGCGCGCGAAGGCGGATTCCGCCTCGCGCAGCGACTCCTCGCTGTACTCGATCATGGATCGGTAGTGCGGGGTGCCGAGGTAGTAGCGCAGCACGACGGGGCGCCAGTTCCTGACCATCTCGGAGACGAGGACCGAGTTGCCGAGGGACTTCGACATCTTCTCGCCGGACATGGTGACCCAGGCGTTGTGCACCCAGTAGGAGGCGAAGTCGTCGCCGAACGCCTTGGCCTGGGCGATCTCGTTCTCGTGGTGCGGGAAGATCAGGTCGAGGCCGCCGCCGTGGATGTCGAAGGCACTGCCGAGGTACTTGTGCGCCATGGCGGAGCACTCCAGGTGCCAGCCGGGGCGGCCGCGGCCCCACGGCGTCTCCCAGTCGGGCTCGCCGGGCTTGGTGGCCTTCCACATGGCGAAGTCGCGGGGGTCGCGCTTGCCGGTGATGCCCTCTTCGGCCGGCTGCTGGAGGTTGTCGAGCTCCTGGTTGGAGAGCGCGAGGTAGCCCGGGTAGGAGCGGACGTCGAAGTAGACGCTGCCGTCGGCCTCGTAGGCGTGGCCCCGCTCGATGAGGCCGCGCATCATCTCGATCATCTCGGGGACGTGGCCGGTGGCGCGGGGCTCGTACGTGGGCGGGAGGCAGCCGAGGGCCTCGTAGCCGCTGTTGAAGGCGCGCTCGTTCGCGTAGCCGATGGACCACCAGGGCCGGTCCTGCTCGGCGCCCTTCCTGATGATCTTGTCGTCGATGTCGGTGACGTTCCGGATGAAGGTGACGTCGTAGCCGCGGTACTCGAACCAGCGGCGCATGATGTCGAAGTTGAGCCCGGATCGGATGTGCCCGATGTGCGGGGCCGCCTGCACGGTGGCACCGCAGAGGTAGATCGAGACGCAGCCCTCGACGAGCGGGGTGAAGTCGCGGATCTGCCGGGCGCTGGTGTCGTACAGGCGAATAGTCACGGCACCAGGGTAGTGCGCCGCGGGCAGTGCCCCGCGACCCTTTCGGGGGCGCGGCGGCGCTTTGCCGCCGCGGTGGCGAGCCACCGTCGGGCCGGGCGCCGCCGGGAGCGGCGCCCGGTGCGGACGGCCTGCGGCGATCAGGCCCGGTTCGTCCGGTACACCAGTGCGGTGGCGATGGCGGCGAGGCCCTCGGCGCGCCCGGTGAGACCGAGTCCGTCGGTGGTCGTGCCGGAGACGGAGACGGGGGCGCCCGCGGCGGCCGAGAGCGCCTTCTGCGCCTCTTCGCGCCGCTTGCCGATCTTGGGGCGGACGCCGATCACCTGGACGGCGATGTTGCCGATCTCGAAACCCTCGGCGCGGACGATGCGGGCGGCCTCGGCGAGGAGGGTGGTGCCCGAGGCACCGGACCACTCGGGGCGGGAGGTGCCGAAGTGGGCGCCGAGGTCGCCGACGCCGGCGGCGGAGAAGAGGGCGTCGCAGGCGGCGTGGGCGGCGACGTCGCCGTCGGAGTGGCCGGCGAGGCCGTCCTCTCCCTCCCAGAGGAGGCCGGCGCACCACAGGTCGCGGCCCGCCTCGAAGGCGTGGACGTCGGTGCCGATCCCGACGAGCGGGAGGAGCGGGGCGGGGGCGGGGCTAGTAGGCATCGGTGGCCCTCCTGCGGGCGAGTACGGCCTCGGCGAGGACCAGGTCGAGCGGGCGGGTGACCTTGAAGGCCTCTTCGTGGCCGGGGACCACGACGACGGTGGTGCCGAGGCGCTCCACCATGCCGGCGTCGTCGGTGGCGCCCTCGCCGGACACGGCGACGGCCTCGTGGGCGCGCCGCAGGGTGGCCAGGTCGAAGCCCTGGGGGGTCTGGACGGCGCGCAGCCGGGCGCGCTCCGGGGTGGCGACGACCGGCTCGGGCTCGCCCGCCTTGCCGGGCTCGACCTCCTTGACGGTGTCGGCGAGGGGCAGCGCGGGGACGACGGCGGGGGCGCCGTCGCGGACCGCCTCGACGACGGCGTCGACGGTGTCCACGGGGACGAGGGGGCGCGCGGCGTCGTGGACGAGCACGCAGGTGATGTCGTCGGGGAGGGCGGCGAGGCCGGCGGCGACGGACTCCTGGCGGGTGTCGCCGCCGGGGACGACCAGCAGCTCGGTGCGGTCCGGCAGCGGGTGCTCGTCCAGGAGGCGGCGCACCTCGGCGGCGCCGTCGGGCGGTGCGACGACGACGACCAGGCGGACGGCCCGCGAGCGGGCCATGGCGCGGACGGCGTGGATCAGCATCGGGGTGCCGCCGAGGGCCCGCAGGGCCTTGGGGGCGCCCGGGCCGAGGCGTACCCCGCGGCCGGCGGCGGGGATCACCGCGGCGGTGCGCTGGGGGCGCGTTTCGTCAGACATTGAAGTAGCTCCGAGCCAAGGTTTGTGACTTCGGCCGACATGGGTATGGCCCTGGGGAGTGCCGGGTGCGACGCCCTCGCCCCTTCCGTGACGACCGGTCGAGCCGGCTGCCCGGACCCGGCACGACAGGTCGGTCGGGTCAGGTCGGATCAGGTCGGGTCGGGTCGCGCGTCGTGCCGGGTGCCGTGGGCGCGGATGCGCCGGATGCGGCTCAGGACGGCGCGGTACCGGGCGGCGGTGCAGAAGCGTGCCGCCGGGGGCTGCGCGGGATCACGTTGCGTGCGCGTGCCGCGTCGCGTGTGCGGGACGGCGTGCGCTCCCGTACGGGCGTGCCGCGAGGTGCGGCGTGGGGCGTGCGGGTACAGACATGCCGCAGCGCCCGGCAACGGCCCCCCTTCGGGGAGGCCGATCGTCGGGCACCGCGGCACGGCTGCTTACGGGTCTGCGCGTCGTCAGGACGCGAGGACCTCGTCGAGGAGGGCCTCGGCCTTGTCCTCGTTGGTGTTCTCCGCGAGCGCAAGCTCGCTGACCAGGATCTGGCGCGCCTTGGCGAGCATCCGCTTCTCACCGGCGGACAGCCCGCGCTCGCGCTCGCGGCGCCACAGGTCGCGCACCACTTCGGCGACCTTGATGACGTCGCCGGAGGCGAGCTTCTCCAGATTTGCCTTGTAGCGACGGGACCAGTTCGTCGGCTCCTCGTTGAGCGGTGCCCGCAGCACCTCGAAGACCCGGTCCAGCCCGTCCTGGCCGACTACGTCGCGAACGCCGACGAACTCCGCATTGTCGGCAGGCACACGAACCGTCAGGTCGCCCTGGGCGACCTTGAGCACCAAGTAGGTCTTGTCCACGCCTTTGATCTGGCGAGTTTCGATGGCCTCGATCAGCGCGGCCCCGTGATGGGGATAGACCACGGTGTCGCCAACCTTGAACGTCATGTGACAGGTACCCCTTCCGTGGCTATCCAGGGTAACACGAGAACTGACTGTTATGAATGGCGTTTTCGCAGGTCAGGGCACATCTCGGGGCTTGACAACTCCGGCGGGAACGTGCTGCGGAAGCCTCCGGAAGAGGGGTATTCGCAGGTCGGAGGCGCTGTGCGGACCGGGCGAAACGGCCACGTTACACCTCCCGGGCGACCCCTCCAGTGTGACGTACGTCCCGTTTCGCCGGGTTCGAGGTCGGGAAACCGAACTACTCCGTTCGACTACCGGCCACCCGAACGGAGTGGTTCCGGCCCAATCCCGGAATTGATCACGGAGAGGCGTTCGAGGGAATCCCGGAATTGATCACCGGGCGGCCGGAGCGCTATATGCGGACGGCACATGAACGGACCGGGAAGTGCCGGCGCTCTTCCCCGGCGGAACGGGCCCCCGGCGGTCCGCGGAATGCGTGATCGCGGGGCCGGGGCAGCGGAGCCCCTCCCCTGCGGAGGGTCGGGTGCGGGGGCGGGGCGGCGGCTCGGTAACCTAAGCGCGCTGACACACCCTTAGGACGGCTTTACCTCGGCCGTCCGCGGGACCGACCACCTTCCGTTCCGTACGTCCAAGGAGTTGCCGCCGCCGTGAGCCGCAGCCTTCGACGCGGCGCCCTCGCCGCCACCGCCGTCGTGTTCTCGATCGCCTCGCTGGCCGCCTGCGGTGCGGGCAACGACGCGCAGACGCTGAAGATCAAGCCGGACAACGCCGCCGCCTCCAAGGGCGACATCATGGTCCAGAACGCGCTGGTGATCACCGGCAAGGACCGCAAGGGCTCGGCCGTCGTCTCCGCGACGCTCTTCAACGAGGGCGACAAGCCGCAGACGATCGACGCGATCACCCTGCCGGGCTCCAAGGGCAAGGTCGTCCTGAAGGGCGCCGAGGGCGCCTCCGGCAAGGTCACCGTCCCCGCCGGCGGCTCCGTCGTCCTCGGCGGCAAGGGCAACCCGTCCGCGGTCATCGAGGGCGGCGGCGAGGCCGTGAAGGACGGCGACGTCCAGAAGGTCGTCTTCAAGCTGAGCAACACCGGCGACGTCGAGCTGGAGGCGTTCGTCTTCCCGAACACCGGCATGTACGCGGGCTTCGGCCCGACCGAGGCGCCCGCCGCCGGCCCGTCCGCCTCCGGCAGCCCCGCCGCCTCGCCGTCCGCCGGCCCGTCGGGCTCGCCGTCCGGCTCCCCAGCCGCCACCCCCTCGGGTGCGGCCTCGGGCTCCCCGGCCGCGTCGCCCTCGGGCTCCGCGTCGCACGCCGCCGGCCACTGAGACCACGGCAGCCCGTACGGAAGGGCCCCGTCCGCACCACGCGGACGGGGCCCTTCCGTCAAGGTGCCTGCGGCGGTCTACGGCTCGAACTTGTAGCCGAGGCCGCGGACCGTGACGAGGTAGCGCGGCGCCCCCGGATCCGGCTCGATCTTGGCGCGCAGGCGCTTGACGTGCACGTCGAGGGTCTTGGTGTCGCCGACGTAGTCCGCGCCCCACACCCGGTCGATCAGCTGCATGCGCGTCAGCACCCGGCCGGCGTTGCGCAGCAGCATCTCCAGCAGGTCGAACTCCTTCAGCGGCAGGTCCACCTTGGCCCCGCCGACGGTCACCACGTGCCGGTCGACGTCCATGCGGACCGGGCCGGCCTCCAGCGCGGCCGGGGCGACCTCCTCCGGCTCGCCGCGGCGGCGCAGGACCGCGCGGATGCGGGCGACCAGCTCCCGGGAGGAGAACGGCTTGGTGACGTAGTCGTCGGCTCCTATCTCCAGCCCCACGACCTTGTCGATCTCGCTGTCCTTCGCGGTCACCATGATGACGGGGACGTTGGAGCGGCCGCGCAGCTGCCGGCAGACCTCCGTGCCGGGCAGGCCGGGGAGCATCAGGTCGAGGAGGACGAGGTCGGCGCCGTTGCGGTCGAACTCGTCGAGGCCGTCGGGCCCCGTCGCGGCGACCGCGACCTCGAATCCCTCCTTGCGGAGCATGTAGGAGAGGGCGTCGCTGAAGGATTCCTCGTCCTCGACGACGAGCACACGGGTCACGGAAGGACCTCCGGGGCAGGGTTGGGCGGTTCTGGCGTTCTGTGGATCAGGCGGGGGTCGGGTG
>NZ_RPSE01000031.1:0-34097 GCF_003949955.1 Streptomyces sp. WAC05292 | reverse complement strand
GGGGGTATCTGCGGCAGTCCTGGGAGCGGGGGTGGCGGCCCGCGGACGTGATGCGGCTCGTGCGGCGGGACCTCGCCGAGCGGCATCTGCGGATCACCGCAGACTTCGTGGCCGCCGAGGCGCGCCGCTACGCCCGGCTCCCCGAGCGGTGGACCGACGCCGAGGTGTGGTGGGGCGACGACTCCCTGTACGGGGAGCGGCTCGCGCAGCGGGAGAGGGCGGACCGGTTCTCGCTGGCCACGGCCGTCTTGGAGGTGTTCCGGCTGCTGATCCGGCTTCCGGCGATCGAGCCGGTCGGTCCCGTGCCGGGGGATCCTGCTGCCGATGCCCTCGCGCACGTGCACATCGAGCCGCGCATGCTCGGCCGCATCCGGGCGCTCCTGGCCAAGGCCGAGGCCACCCCGTACCCGGAGGAGGCGGAGGCGCTCAGCGCCAAGGCGCAGGAGCTGATGGCCCGGCACACCGTGGACGAAGCCCTGCTCGCGGCGAGCGGCAAGGCGCCCGCGCAGGCGCCGTCGGCCTGCCGGATCGGGGTGGAGCCGCCGTACGAGGAGGCGAAGGCGGTGCTGCTCGACGCGGTCGCCGGGGCCAACCGGTGCCGGGCGGTGTGGAACAGCGGCTTCGGGTTCTCCACCGTGGTGGGCTTCGAGAGCGATCTGGAGGCGGTGGAGCTGCTGTACACCTCGCTGCTCGTGCAGGGGACGGCCGCCATGGCGCGGGCGGAGGCCGGGCAGCGGGCGGGCGGCCGCAAGCGTACGAAGACGTTCCGGCAGTCGTTCCTGCTCGCCTACGCCAGCCGGCTCGGCCAGCGGCTCGCCGAGACGGCGGAGCACACCGCGGGCGAGGCACCGGACAACCTGCCGGCGCTCGTGGCCCGCGACGTCGCCGTCACCGCCCGGGCCGACGAGATGTTCCCGAAGACGGTCAGCACCCGGCTGCGCGGGGCGACCGATCTCGCCGGGTGGAACGACGGGACGGCCGCCGCCGATCAGGCCAGCGTGGGGGGCGGCAACTCGCGGCGTCCCCTGGCTCCGTAGCCGTCCGTCGCCGCCCCGTCAGCGGAGTGTCCGGTTCCGTTGCCCCTCACCGTGATCGGTGCAGCACCCTCCGCGTGCACGTGCATCTGCCCATGCAGCCGCTCGTGAACACAGCTATGATCCGGTGGAGTTGACATCTGCACTATCGGGGGCTTCCTGTGGACCACGCGTACAACGGGATGGCAGCTGCAGAACTCGACGGGGTGACCTGGCAGAAGAGCAAGCACAGCAACTCGCAGGGCTCCTGCGTGGAGTTCGCGAAACTGCCGGGCGGCGCCGTCGCCGTACGCAATTCGCGGTTCCCGGACGGACCGGCTCTCGTCTACACGCCGGCCGAGATCGAGGCGCTGCTCCTGGGCGTCAAGGACGGCGAGTTCGACCACCTGATCCACTGAGGGCCGGGCTCGCGCGACTCTGGAACGGTGCCACAGATCCAGCCGTGCACGTGCACCGGCCGGGATCGGTCCCTCGCGACCGATCCCGGCCGGTGCGCGGTGTTGTCCGCGTTCCTCGCGGCGCCGCCGCCTACTCGGGGAGCATGAACAGCGCCCACACGACCTTGCCGGTGAGCCGGCCCGCGAGCGGGTGCCAGCCCCAGCTGTCGCTGTAGGCGTCCACGAGGAAGAGTCCGCGCCCGGATTCCAGGGCGCAGTTCTCCTCCGTGTGCTCCGGTTCGAACGCGCCGCCCGGCCGGTCCTCGCTGGGGTCGCGCACCGCGCACACCAGCCGGGAGCTCCACCGCATCAGGTGCAGCCGCACGGCGGCCTCCGCCTCGCCGCTCCCGTTCCCGGCCCCCGCCGACGGCCGCGGATCCCCGGGAAGGGCGTGGCGCAGCGCGTTGGTGACGAGTTCGGAGACGACCAGGGCCACGTCGTCGAAGCGCTCGTCGAGGCCCCACTGGGCCAGCGTCGAGCGGGTGAACGTACGGGCCCCGCGCACCGCCTCGAAGCGGGCGGGGAGGGAGCAGGAGGCAGACCCGGACACAGCCGTGGGGTCGACCGGAGGCAGGCCCTGCCGTAACGGCTCGAGCATGGTCGATCCATTCGTCCCCATGCGAGGCACTCCCGGGATTCGCGGACGTGGCGGCGGCTTGCGTCCAGAAAGAACTGCGGGGTGGGTCGGTCCGGCGCCGGCGCGAAGAGCACGCAGGTGCGCGGCACCATCGTTCCGAATGCAGAAGCTGGATGCAAGGGCAGATGCACGTGCACGCGCCGGACCTGTCCCCACCCGTGATGGTTCTTGCTCATTTCTTCCTACGTACACTTACGGACTTCTTCTACGGCAGCCCGGATTCCGTTACAGAACGAGTACGGGCCGATGCGTTTTGGTGGCAGACTGCGAGCCCTGGGGACACGGGGGCCCAGCGATGCAGCACACACGCGCAGACCACGCGTATCCATGGCGATGGGGAGGGCAGGACTAGTGACCGCAGAAGCAGGCGGTTCCGTGGTGCGCCGCATCCTCCTGGGCTCACAGCTCAGGCGACTCCGAGAATCCCGCGGCATCACCCGTGAGGCGGCCGGCTACTCGATCCGCGCATCCGAATCGAAGATCAGCCGCTTGGAGTTGGGAAGGGTGAGCTTCAAGGCAAGGGACGTCGAAGACCTCCTCACGCTCTACGGGGTCACGGACGGCACCGAGCGCGAGTCCCTCCTGGGCCTCGTCCGCGAGGCCAACGCGGCGGGCTGGTGGCACAGTTACGGCGACGTGCTGCCCGGCTGGTTCCAGACGTACATCGGACTGGAGGGCGCGGCGTCCCTCATCCGCATCTACGAGGTGCAGTTCGTGCACGGCCTCCTCCAGACCGAGGCCTACGCGCACGCCGTCGTCAGCCGCGGCATGCCCGGCGCCGGCAAGGCCGAGATCGAGCGCCGCGTCGCGCTGCGCCTGGAGCGGCAGAAGGTGCTCGTCTCCGAGAACGCCCCCGTCTTCCACGCCGTGCTCGACGAGGCCGCGCTGCGCCGCCCGTACGGCGGTCGGGACGTCATGCGGGGCCAGCTGGAGCACCTGATCGAGGTCTCGCAGCGGCCGAACGTGCAGCTCCAGGTGATGCCGTTCTCCTTCGGCGGCCACTCCGGCGAGAGCGGGGCCTTCACCCTACTGCGGTTCCCCGAGTCCGACCTCCAGGACATCGTCTATCTGGAACAGCTCACCAGCGCCCTCTACCTGGACAAGGACGAGGAAGTGGCGCAGTACGAGCGGGCGATGGAGCGGCTTCAGGCCGACTGCCCGGACCCCGGACAGACCCGGGATCTTCTCCGCGGTCTCCTCCAACTGTCTTGATCCGCACGTACTATGACGTCTGATCAGTGCATGACCGAACGGTCTCGGGTGCAGCGCCCGGGTGCGCGCTCGCAGTAAGGGATGGCATGTCCATATTCGAGGACCTGGCTCACCAGTACATCGACGGCACCTGGCTGGCCGGCAACGGCTCCTGGGACATCATCGACGTCAACCCGTACAACGGGGAGAAGCTCGCCGCCATCACCGTGGCCACCGTCGAGCAGGTGGACCAGGCCTACCGGGCCGCCGAGCGCGCGCAGCGCGAGTGGGCCGCCACCAGCCCCTACGCGAGACGCGCCGTCCTGGAGCGCGCCCTGCGGATCACCGAGGAGCGCGAGAAGGAGATCGTCGAGGCGATGATCGACGAGCTCGGCGGGACGCGTCCCAAGGCCGAGTACGAGATCCACCTCGCCAAGGAGTTCATCCGCGAGGCGATGCAGCTCGCCGTGCGCCCCGAGGGCCGGATCCTCACCTCGCCCGTCCCGGGCAAGGAGAGCCGCGTCCAGCGCCTCCCCGTCGGCGTCGTCACCGTCATCAGCCCCTTCAACTTCCCCTTCCTCGTCACCATGAAGTCGGCCGCCCCGGCGCTCGCCCTCGGCAACGCCGTCGTCGTCAAGCCGAACCAGAACGCGCCCGTGGTCGGCGGCGGCGTCATCGCCCGGATCTTCGAGGAGGCCGGCCTGCCGGCCGGGCTGCTGAGCGTCCTCGTCACCGACATCGCCGAGATCGGCGACGCCCTGCTGACCCACCCCGTCCCGAAGGTGATCTCCTTCGCCGGCTCCGACCGCGTCGGACGGCACGTGGGCGCGGTCGCCGCCCGCCACTTCAAGCGCACCGTCCTGGAGCTCAGCGGCAACAGCGCCCTCGTCGTCCTCGACGACGCCGACGTCGACTACGCCGTCGAGGCGGCCGTCTTCAGCCGCTTCGTCTACCAGGGCCAGGTCTGCATGGCCGCCAACCGGATCCTGGTCGACACCCGGGTCGCCGACGAGTTCACGGAGAAGTTCACCGCCCGCGTGCGCGCCCTGCGCACCGGCGACCCCCGCGAGGCCGACACCCACATCGGGCCGCTGATCAACTCCTTCCAGGCCGAGGCCCTCACCGCGCTCGTCGACCGCGCCGTCGCCTCCGGCGCCCGGGCGCTCGTACGCGGCGCCACGCGCGGCAACCTCGTCGAGCCGACCGTGCTCACCGGCATCCCCGAGGACTCCCCGCTGCTCACACAGGAGATCTTCGGCCCGGTCGCCCTGCTGATGGTCTTCGACGGCGAGGAGGAGGCCGTCCGCATGGCGAACGCCACCCCCTACGGCCTGAGCGGCGCCGTCCACACCCGCGACGTCGAGCGCGGCATCCGCTTCGCCGAGCGCATCGAGACCGGCATGATCCACGTCAACGACTCGACCATCGGCGACGAGCCGCTGGCCGCGTTCGGCGGGGAGAAGGCCTCCGGCCTGGGCAGGCTGAACGGCGAGTCGACCGTCGAGGCCTTCACCACCCAGAAGTGGATCTCCGTCCAGCACGGCAGGAGCACCTTCCCCCTCTGACCCCCGTCCGCCTTAGACTCGGCGGAGTCGGCGGCGGGCAGCGTTTCGGGGGAGTCCTCACTTGAGCAACATTCCGGAGACGGGGCGGACGCCCCGGGTCCAGAACCGCCTGGTGGTCATCCAGGTGGTCGTCTTCTCGCTGCTGCTCACCCTCGGCGGCCGCCTGTGGTACCTCCAGATCCGCAACGGCGAGGAGTACACGGACGAGGCGAAGAACAACCACGTCCAGCAGGTCGTCCAGCCCGCCGTGCGCGGCTCCATCCTCGACGCCCGCGGCGTCCCCCTCGCCGACAACGAGACCCGCATGGTGGTCTCCGCGAGCCGCACCGAGCTGAGCAAGATGAAGGACAAGGGCAGGGAAGTCCTGGTCCGCCTCGCGGGCGTCCTCGGCCTGAACCCGGACGACGTCGTCAGCAGCGTCCGGCTGTGCGACGCCAAGACCCCCAAGCCGTGCTGGAACGGTTCGCCCTACCAGCCGATTCCGATCACCGACGAGGCGACCACCGAGCAGGTGCTGGAGATAAGGGAGCACGCCGAGCGCTTCCCCGGCATCACGGCCGAGCCCACCGCCGTACGCCGCTACGCCGGCCCCGAGGGCGCCAACACCTCCCAGGTCCTCGGCTACCTCTCGCCGGTCACCGACGCCGAGATCACCAAGGCGAAGAAGACCGACTCCCCCTACCTCCGCTCCGACCAGGTCGGCCGCTCCGGCCTGGAGCGCACGTACGACAAGGAGCTGCGCGGCAAGGCGGGCATCACCCGCTACGAGGTCGACAACCTCGGCCGGGTCATCGGCCTGGCCAAGGCGGACAAGCCCACCCCCGGCTCGAACATCGTCACCTCCATCGACGCCCGCGTGCAGGCGGTCGCCGAGCGCGAGCTGAACAACGCGATGATCGAGGCCCGCAAGGGCTACGACCGCAACACGCGCCGCAACTACGAGGCCGACTCCGGCGCCGTCGTCGTCATGGAGGCCAAGACGGGCCGGATCGTCGCCATGGCGTCCAACCCGACCTACGACCCGAACGCCTGGGTCGGCGGCATCTCCGCCAAGGACTACGCCGCCCTCACCGACAAGGACTCCAACTACCCGCTCCTGAACCGCGGCATCCAGAGCGTGGCCGCCCCCGGCTCCATCTTCAAGGTCGTCACCTCGACGGCCGCCGTCAACGCCGGATACCCCTTCAACGCCCGCTACCCCTGCCCCAGCTCCTACTCGGTCGGCCGGCAGACCTTCACCAACTTCGAGTCCCAGGGCTACGGCGACATCACCATCGGGCGCGCCCTGGAGGTCTCCTGCGACACCGTCTACTACTACCTCGCCGACAAGGAGTGGAAGAAGGACGGCGGGATCAACCCGAAGAAGGACCCCGCGGACTGGTTCCTGAAGACGGCCCACCAGTTCGGCCTGGGCAAGCCGACCGGCGTCGACCTGCCCAACGAGGTCGGCGGCCGCGTCCCCGACCGGCAGTGGAAGAAGGACTTCTTCGAGGCCAACAAGGCCGCCTGGTGCCGCGACGGCAAGAAGGACGGCACCTTCGCCGAGCGGATCGCCTACGAGAACTGCCGCCAGGGCAACCAGCTGCGCGAGGGCGACGCGATCAACTACTCCATCGGCCAGGGCGACACCCTCGTCACGCCGCTCCAGATGGCCTCCGTGTACGCGGCCCTCGCCAACGGCGGCACGCTGCACCAGCCGAGCATCGGCAAGGCCGTCGTCAGCGCGGACGGCACCTCCGTCAAGGAGATCGCCCCCAAGGAGCGCGGCAGGCTGCCCATGGACGCCAAGCTGCACAAGGACATAGACGCCGCCCTGGAGTCGGTCGTGACCTCCGGCAGCGCGGCCTGGCGCTTCGGCGGCTGGCCGCAGAAGCAGATCCCGATGCACGCCAAGACGGGCACCGCCGAGGTGCAGGGCAAGCAGACCACCTCCTGGTTCGCCTCGTACACCGAGGACTACGCGATCGTGATGACGATCTCCCAAGGCGGCACCGGCTCCGGCGCCTCCGGACCGGCCGTCCGCAAGATCTACGAGGCGATGTACGGGCTCGACGAGAAGGGCGCCCAGGACCTCTCCAAGGCCCTCCTGCCCAAGCCGATGACGGAGCTGCCGGCGATCCGCCCGGACAACGGCTCCTGAGGCCGGGGCCTGCCGCCGGTTCGCCAATTAGGACACGTCCTGACCGCATCGGAGCCTAACGTGGTGGGTGTCAGCAGGACGGCACACACGGCAGAGAAGGCGGTACGTCCATGCCCACTTTCGTCACGGCAGAGGCTCACGGCGACGAGCGCGGCGCGCTCCTGTCCTACGTCGAGGCCCAGCGCGCCGGACTGCGCCGCGCGCTCCTCGGCCTGACCGAGGAGCAGGCCGCGAGCCACCCGAGCGCGAGCGGGCTCTCCCTGTCCGGACTGCTCAAGCACAGCGCCGAGGTCGAGCTCAACTGGCTGCGCCTGGCGCAGCAGCAGCCGAACGAGCGCCAGTACAGCTCGGAGAACTGGGGCGACAGCTTCCGCCTCGTCGGAACCGAGACCGTCCCCGAGATCCTGGCCTTCTGGGACGGTGTCACCGCGGAGCTGGAGAAGTTCATCCGCGAGCTGCCCAGCCTCGACGACACCTTCCCCCTGCCGGAGGTGCCCTGGTTCCCCAAGGACACCCGGGTGTCGATGCGGTGGCTGCTGCTCCACCTGGTGGAGGAGTTCGCCCGCCACGCGGGCCACGCCGACATCATCCGGGAGTCCCTGGACGGCGCGACCGCGTTCGAGCTCGTGGCCCGCGCCCAGGCCGAGGACGCCGCGCCCGCCTCCTGACCCGCTCCCGCCCGCCTCCCGGCCCGCTCCCCGCAAGCCTCCGGCGCGGCAGAGTCCGCGCCGGCTTGCACCTCACGCGGCGTGAGGAGGGAGAGTCGGAGGCGAGAGGAAGGGCGGAAGCAATGAGCTACTCCGTGGGCCAGGTCGCCGCGTTCGCCAAGGTGACGGTGCGCACCCTGCACCACTACGACGAGATCGGCCTGCTCTCGCCGAGCGGCCGCAGCAGCGCGGGGCACCGGCGGTACGACGACGCCGACCTCGACAGGCTGCAGCGGATCCTGTTCTACCGGGAGCTCGGCTTCCCCCTGGAAGAGGTCGCGGTCCTGCTGGACGACCCGGACGCGGACCCGAGGGAGCACCTGCGCCGGCAGCACTCCCTCCTGTCCGACCGGATCGCCCGGCTCCAGCAGATGGCCAAGGCCGTGGAGCAAGCCATGGAGGCGAACAGAATGGGCATCAACCTCACGCCCGAGGAGAAGTTCGAGGTGTTCGGGTCCCACGACCCGGACCAGTACGCCGAGGAGGCCGAGCAGCGCTGGGGCGGCACCGAGGCGTACCGGGAGTCGGCCCGCCGGGCGGCGGCCTACACCAAGGACGACTGGAAGCGGATCATGGCCGAGGGGGAGGACCTCAACCGGCGCCTGGCCGCGCTGCTGGACGCCGGGGCCGACCCGGAGTCCGAGCAGGCCATGGACCTGGCGGAGGAGCACCGGGGCTGGATCGAGCGCAACCACTACACCTGCCCGTACGAGATGCACACCTGCCTCGGGGAGATGTACGTGGCCGACGAGCGGTTCACGGCCTTCTACGACGCGGTGCGGCCCGGCCTGGCGGTGTTCCTGCGGGACGCCATCATCGCCAACGCCGTCCGCAGGGCCTGATCCGCCTGATCCCGCCTGATCACACACGGCCGCCATCCGGTACCTGGAACCGGGTGGTGGCCGTGAGCGTTGATAATTGAGACGATCCCCTCCGTCCGCCCCACCCCCTTCATCCGCGGACGCCCCCCGATCCAGGAGAGACCGGCACCCGTGTACACGCTTGCGCTCGGCCCCGAATGGCTGTCCCCGGACTATCTGATCTCGCACTTCGGCCTGATCGGCATCCTGGTCATCGTCTTCGCGGAATCAGGACTGTTCGCGTTCCTCCCGGGTGACTCCCTGCTGTTCACCGCGGGCCTGCTCGTCGCCAACGGCGAGTACATCAAGCAGCCGCTGTGGCTGGTGTGCACGCTGATCACGATCGCGGCGATCGTCGGCGACCAGGTCGGCTACATGATCGGCAAGTACTTCGGCCCGAAGCTCTTCAACCGGCCGAACTCCAAGCTGTTCAAGCGGGAAAACCTGGACAAGGCGCACGAGTTCATGGAGAAGCACGGCCCCAAGGCCATCGTGCTCGCCCGATTCGTCCCGATCATCCGCACCTTCGCGCCGATGGTCGCGGGCGCCGGCTCCATGAAGTACCGCACCTTCCTCACGTACAACGTGATCGGCGGCGTCGCCTGGGGCACCGGCATCACGGTCGCGGGCTACTGGCTCGGCCAGATCGACTTCATCAAGGAGAACATCGAGCCGATCCTCATCGGCATCGTCCTCGTCTCCGTCATCCCGGTCGTCATCGAGGTCCTGAAGGCCCGCAAGGAGGGCAAGGCGGCGGCCGGGGTCCCCGGCCAGAGCGGCCCGGGCGGCAGCCAGGGCGAGCGCCGGCGCCACGCCAAGCGCTGACCCGCCGACGGCACGGCGCGGGCCCCAGGGCCCGGTAGGGCGCCCCGCGGACCCGCAGCGGTCCGCGGGGCGCCGCCGTTCTCCCCGCGCGGCCGGGAAGAGGCGGCCTAGTACCCGCGGGTGCGCTTGGCCGCGGCGCGGCGGCGGGCGGCGCTGGCGGCGCCCGGGATCCGCATGAAGAGCCGCGAGGCCTCCTGCCCGAGGTTCACGCCGATGGCGATGGCCAGCGCGATGGCGGCGGCGTTGGTGAGCGAGCCGAGGCCGCGGTTGAGCTCGTCCTCGGCGATGAGCAGCAGCCCGTAGTACGTGGCCGAGCCGGGCAGCAGCGGTCCGATCGCGGCGGTGACGAACGGCAGGGCCGAGGCGAAGCGGTAGCGGGAGAAGAGCTGCCCGAAGAGGCCGACGAGCCCGGCGGCGACGGCGGTGGAGGGCACCGGCGGGATCCCGCCCGCGTAGTGCAGGGCCCCGAAGGTCACCCAGGCGACCCCGCCGTTCAGCGTCACGATCCACACGGTGGAACGTTCCTGTTGGAGCAGGATCGCGAACGTGAACACCAGCACCATCGAGGCCGCGATCTGGATCAGCGGCCGCTGGGTGATCTGCAGCGCCTCCTCGGGCCGGGGCGCGGCGCCCAGCTGGAGCCCGAGGTAGAGCACCACGAGGACGCCCATGATGATGCCGATGAAGAGGTACATGACCTCCAGCAGGCGGGCCGAGGCGGTGATGTAGAAGCCGGTCAGGCCGTCCTGCACGGCCGCGACCAGCGCCCGTCCGGGCAGCAGCGCGAACAGCCCGCCGGTGATCACCGCCGAGGCGAGGGCGTCGACGTCGGTCAGCGCGAGGCCCACCCCGAGCGCCGCGGGCGGCATCGCGGCGACGACGAACTGGTAGAACTCCGGGAGCCCGCGGCCCGCGCACAGCCAGGCGAGCCGGTCGCCGAGCATGGCGCCGATCGCGGCCGCGAAGAAGACGATCACGCCGCCGCCGACGAGGACCGAGGCGGCGCCGGCCAGCAGCCCCGTGGCCGCGGTGAGCACCCACGTCGGGTACGGGTGCCGGTTGCGGCGGATCTCCGCGAGGCGCCGGTAGGCCTCCTCCAGCGTCACCTCGGCCTCGGGGGTGCTGATGTCGGCCACGAGCCGGAAGACGGCCGCGAGCCGGGTGTAGTCCGTGCCGCGGCGGCGTACGGTCCGGCTCGCCGAGACGGGGTCGCCCACGAGCGACGGCTGGTGGGTGATCGACAGCATGGTGAAGGTGACGGTCGGCTCGCAGCGGTCCAGACCGTAGCTGCGGGCCACCGCGAACATGGCGGCCTCCACGTCCTCGGCGCCCTCGCCGCCGGCGAGCAGCAGCTCGCCGATGCGCAGGGTCAGGTCGAGGACGCGGCCGACGGCGGGCCCCGCCTCGCCGTGCCGCTGCACGGGCTCGGGGACGGGCCGCACGTCCACCGGCATGCGCAGCATGGTGCGCATCCGGTCCTGCCAGGGCGACTCCGTCATCCGGGCGAGCGGCAGCCCGGGGCCGTGCACGTACGCCGGCGGGGACTGCTGGGCGCTGTAGGTGGAGGGCGGTGCGAACGCCGAGCCCTCCGGGGGCTCCGGCGGCGGCAGGGGCAGCCCCTCGGGCACCGTGAACTCGGAGGTCGGCTGGTCGTCGCCCACGGGCTCGGGCCCGGTGCCGGGCGGCGGGTGGAAGGCGCTGTGCGCCTCGTCGGATTGCGGCTTCCGGTCCTCTGCGTCCCCGGATCCCTCGGCCTCCGCCACTCGTCCTCCCGTCCCTGGCCGGCCCGGGTATCAGTATGCGGAACGGTTTCATCCGGGGCGACCACGAGCCGCCCCCGGGGTAACGCCGCGGCGGGCGGCACCCGGAGGGGGTGCCGCCCGCCGCGGACGGGGCAGGGGCTCGCAGGAGCCCTGTCCGGCCCGCCGGGGCGGGCCGGAGCGGCCTCAGTGGCCGCCCTGCTCCTGCAGACGCTTGAAGGAGCGCTCGATCTCGGCCTCGGCCTCGGTGCGGCCGACCCAGTTGGCGCCCTCGACCGACTTGCCCGGCTCCAGGTCCTTGTAGACCTCGAAGAAGTGCTGGATCTCCAGGCGGTCGAACTCGGAGATGTGGTGGATGTCGCGCAGGTGCTCCACGCGCGGGTCGGAGGCCGGCACGCACAGCAGCTTGTCGTCGCCGCCCGCCTCGTCGGTCATGCGGAACATGCCGATGGCGCGGCACTTGATCAGGCAGCCCGGGAAGGTGGGCTCGTCCAGGATGACCAGCGCGTCCAGCGGGTCGCCGTCCTCGCCCAGGGTGTTCTCGACGAAGCCGTAGTCCGTCGGGTAGCTGGTGGAGGTGAACAGGCGACGGTCCAGGCGGATCCGGCCGGTCTCGTGGTCCACCTCGTACTTGTTCCGCGAACCCTTGGGGATCTCGATGGTGACGTCGAACTCCACGTCCTGCTCCTCCATGATCAGCTTCGTTGCTCGAGTGATAGCGCGTCCGGACCCAGCCCTGCCGGGTGGGGTGCCATGCTCGCGGCAAGACGCAGTGGTTAAGTGTCCCTCACGCACATACGTGATCGCGAAAGGGGCTGGTGCGAGGTGCCTCCGGTCAGAACGTGGCAGCTCATCGCGGGGTCGACCGCCGCCGGTCTCGCCCTTTCGGTGGCCGCGGTCTCCGCGGCCGGTCCTTGGGACTCCGGTCAGCGTAAGGCCGAGCGGGACAGGGCCGCCTCCTGGGAACCGGCGGGTGGCGCAGATCACGCCGCGCCGCCCCTGCCGCAGCCCGCGCCGAGCGCACCAGGCGTGCTCGCCGGCATCGGCCCGGGCCTCGCGCAGGCCGCCGGCGCGGCCGGGGCCGCGGAACCCGCGGGGCTCGCCGAGGCGCTGCGGCCGCTGCTGGACGACCCGGCGCTCGGCAGTGCCCGTACCGCCTCCGTCGTGGACACCGCCACGGGCCGGGTCCTGTTCGAGTACGGGCACGGCCGGCCCATGGCCCCCGCCTCCACCACCAAGATCGCCACGGCGGCCGCGGCGCTGACCGCCCTCGGCCCCGACCACCGCATCCGCACCACCGTCGCCCCCGGCACCGACCCCGGGCAGATCGTCCTCGTCGGCGGCGGCGACCCCTCCCTCACCGCGAAGAAGAAGCCCCCGGCCGGCTCGGGGGGCAGCCTCGTCGCCCTCGCCGCCGACACCGCCCAGGCGCTCAAGGCCACCGGCCGGGACACGGTCGCCCTCGGCTACGACGACGGCCTCTTCACCGGCCCGGCCCGGCACCCGATCGGCGTCAACGGCAACCTCGCCCTCGTGAGCCCCCTCATGGCCGACGAGGCCCGGCCCGACGACTCCGTCTCCGGGCCCGTGACCCGCATCGAGGACCCCGCCGCCCACACCGCGCGCTCCTTCGCCGCCCTCCTGGCGGAACGCGGCATCACCGTCACCGGCGAACCCGCCCGGGCCAAGCCCGCCGCGGGCACCCAGCCGCTCGCCGTCACCCTCTCCACCCCCGTCTCCGGGCTCGTCGAGCGGATGCTGACCCACAGCGACAACGACATCGCCGAGGCGCTCGCCCGGCAGACCGCCCTCGCCTCCGGCCGGCCCGCCGGCTTCGAGGGCGCCGAGAAGGCCGTCTCCGACCGGCTCGCCTCCCTCGGCCTGGACGTGGCCGGCTCGCGCTTCGCCGACGGCAGCGGCCTCAACCGCGCCGACCGCCTCACCGGGAGCCTGCTCACCGGGATCCTTGCCAAGGCCGCCGACCCGCACCACCCCGAGCTGCGGCCCCTCCTCACCGGGATGCCCGTCGCCGGGTTCAGCGGCACGCTGCGCGCCCGCAACGCGGGCGACTCCCCGGCGGCCGGCCTCGTCCGCGCCAAGACGGGCACCCTCACCGGGGTGAACGCCCTCGCGGGCACCGTCGTGGACGCCTCCGGGCGGCTGCTCGCCTTCGCGTTCCTCAGCGCCGAGGCCCCCGACGGCCCCGCCGCCGAGAAGCGCCTCGACCGGCTCGCCGCGGCCGTCGCCGCCGCCCGCTAGCGGGCCGCGGCCCCACACCGGCGGCTGCGCAGGGGATCCGCAGCGGCCCGGGCCCACGTACCGTTGACGCATGACGAGCATCGGTGGTGCCGAGATGGTCGACTGGAACCTCGCGGTGGCGACCGCGACGCGGCTGGTCCGGCCGGGTCCGGAAGTCACGCGCGACGAGGCCCGGGCCGTGGTGGCGGAGCTGCGCCGGCACGCGAGGACCTCGGAGCGCCACGTGCGCGGGTTCACCCGCATGATCCCCGAGGGTGCGGAGGTCCCCGACACCCCCGTCCTGGTCGTCGACCGGGCCGGCTGGGTCCGGGCCAACGTGGCCGGTTTCCGCGAGCTCCTCGCGCCGCTGCTCGGCAAGATGCAGGACCGCCGCGCCGGCACCCCCGGCGCGGGCGTCCTCGGCGCCGTCGGCGGCAAGGTCACCGGCGTCGAGCTCGGCATGCTGCTGAGCTTCCTCGCCTCCCGCGTGCTCGGCCAGTACGAGACCTTCGCGCTCCTGGAGCGCGACCTGTCCCGCGGCGGTCCGGGGGCCGCCGCCGGCGGCCGGCTGCTCCTCGTCGCCCCCAACGTCGTCCACGTCGAGCGCGAGCTGGACGTGCACCCCCACGACTTCCGGCTGTGGGTCTGCCTGCACGAGGAGACGCACCGCACCCAGTTCACGGCCGTGCCGTGGCTGCGCGACCACCTCGAAGCCGAGATCCAGAGCTTCCTCGGCGCCACCGAGATGGACCCGGCCGCACTCCTGGAGCGGCTGCGCGAGGCCGCCCAGGCCTTCGCCGGGGCCCGCCCCGACGCCGAGCGCGGCGAGGAGGGCCGCACCCTCGTCGAGCTCGTCCAGACGCCCGAGCAGCGCGAGGTGCTGGGCCGCCTCACCGCCGTGATGTCGCTGCTGGAGGGCCACGCCGACTTCGTCATGGACGGGGTGGGCCCCGAGGTGGTGCCCTCCGTGGCGGAGATCCGCGAGAAGTTCCAGCAGCGGCGCGCCACCGGGGCCGGACGGCTGGACGCCGCGCTGCGCAAGCTCCTCGGGCTCGACGCCAAGCTGCGCCAGTACCGCGACGGCGAGCGCTTCGTACGGGCCGTCGTCGGCCAGGTCGGCATGGACGGCTTCAACCGGGTGTGGACCTCCCCCAACACGCTGCCGACCAAGGCGGAGATCGCCCGGCCCGCGGACTGGGTGGCCCGCGTGCACGGCAGGGGCGGCGAACCGGGCGAAGGGGAGTGACCCGGCAGGCGTAAACCTGTCGCATGGGGGGAACGAGCGTCACCCGTCCGAGGGACCGTGGGGCGTTGAAGGGCGTGCGATGCTCGGGGGACGGCTCGGTTCTGTCACCATCGACGCACTCTGAGTGACAACCGCCATCCCGCGGAGGCCGCTCCCGGCCTCCCACGGCATCTGACGAAACTCCACCGAAGGGCACCGGACATGGGTCCCCATCCTGCGGTCGCGGCGATACGCCTGGCGGTCCGCCGCGTTCTCCACGACGTCCTGACCGACCTCGCCGAACGGCCCGCCGTCCGCGGCGGCGCCGGCCGGGGCGCGCTCCTCCCGGCGCCCGGGGGAGGCACCCCGCCGCTCGTCCTCGTCGCCTGCTCCGGCGGCGCCGATTCCATGGCCCTCGCCTCGGCCCTCGCCTTCGAGGCGCCCAAGCTGGGCATCCGGGCCGGCGGCGTCACCATCGACCACGGCCTCCAGCCGGGCTCCGACCTGCGCGCGGCCGAGGTCGCCACCCGCATGGCCGCCCTGGGCCTGGACCCGGTCGAGGCGGTCACCGTGCGCGTCGGCCGCGAGGGCGGCCCCGAGGCCGCGGCCCGCGACGCCCGCTACGCCGCCCTCGACGAGGCCGCGAACCGGCTCGGGGCGGCAGCCGTGCTGCTGGGCCACACCCGGGACGATCAAGCGGAAACCGTCCTGCTGGGACTGGCCCGCGGCTCCGGCATCCGCTCGCTGTCCGGGATGCCCGAGGTCTCCGCCGGCCCCGGCGGACACGGCGCCCCCGGCCGCACCCACCGCTACCGCCGCCCCTTCCTCCAGGTCGACCGGCAGACCGCCCGCAAGGCGTGCATGGTGCAGTCGCTGCCCGTGTGGGACGACCCGCACAACATCGACCCCGCCTACACCCGCTCCCGGCTGCGGCACGAGGGGCTGCCCGCCCTGGAGAAGGCCCTCGGCAAGGGCGTCGTCGAGGCGCTCGCCCGCACCGCCCAGCTCTCCCGCGACGACGCGGACGCCCTCGACGCCTGGGCGGCCGAGGCCGAGGCCGGCGTACGCGACGACGACGGACGGCTGGAGTGCGCCAAGCTCTACGCCCTGCCCCCGGCCGTCCGCCGCCGCGTGCTGCGCCGGGCCGTCGTCGCGGCGGGCTCCCCGGCCGGCTCCCTCTTCGCCCGCCACATCGAGGAAGTCGACCGGCTCATCACCGGATGGCGGGGCCAGGGCGCCATCAACCTGCCCGGCCGGGTGGAGGCCAGGCGCCAGGGTGGCAGACTTGTCATCCGGCAGGGCTGATAGGTGCTGAAACACGGCTGAGTCCTCCGGGGGGTCGCCCCCCGGGGTCCCGGCCGACAACGAAAGTGATGCGGGTGGACGAGAAGGACATGGGCAGCGACCTGGCGTCGGTGCTCATCACCAAGGAAGAGATCGACGCGAAGCTGGCCGAGCTGGCCGCGAAGATCGACGCGGAGTACGCGGGCAAGGACCTGCTCATCGTCGGCGTCCTCAAGGGCGCGGTGATGGTGATGGCGGACCTGGCGCGCGCCTTGTCCACCCCGCTCACCATGGACTGGATGGCGGTGTCGTCGTACGGCGCCGGCACCCAGTCCTCCGGCGTGGTGCGGATCCTGAAGGACCTGGACACCGACATCAAGGACAAGCACGTCCTGATCGTCGAGGACATCATCGACTCCGGCCTGACGCTGTCCTGGCTGCTGTCGAACCTGGGCTCCCGCCAGCCGGCCTCCCTGGAGGTCGTCACCCTGCTGCGCAAGCCCGACGCCGCGAAGGTCGCCATCGACGTGAAGTGGGTCGGCTTCGACATCCCGAACGAGTTCGTCGTCGGCTACGGCCTCGACTACGCCGAGAAGTACCGCAACCTGCCGTTCGTCGGCACCCTCGCCCCGCACGTCTACGGCGGCTGACGCACGTCCTGCGCGGGGGCTCCGACCGGGGCCCCCGCCGGGGAACCCCCGGGCGCTCCCCGCCGTTGAAGCAGGGGAAAGCAGTTCTGTCAGCCGTCCCACGGGGCCGCGGGTGACAATACAGGGGTACATTCCGAAGAACAGTCTTTACTCACAGCAGCATTTACCTACGGGCAGGAGGGACGGGGCGCCCGGCGTCCCGTATGGATGGACGTGAAGCGATACTTCCGTGGGCCGGTCATGTGGATCGTGCTGGCCGTCCTCGCCGTGGTCGTGTTGATGAACGTCGTCAGCTCAGGCGGCGGCTACAAGTCGGTGGACACCAGCGAGGTCATCAAGGCGATCAACAGTGGCCAGGTGGAGCAGGCGCGCCTGACCACCGGCGACAGCCAGATGATCAAGATTGACCTGAAGAAGAACGAGAAGCTCGGCGACAAGTCCGGGACGAAGTTCCAGGCCAACTACATCGGAGACCAGGGCGTGCAGCTCGCCCAGAGCCTCCAGACCAAGTACGAAGCAGGTCAGATCCCCGACGGGTACTCCGTCGCCCCGGACAAGACCAGCCCCTTCCTGAGCGTGCTGCTCTCGCTCCTGCCCTTCGTCCTCATCGTCGTCGTCTTCCTGTTCCTGATGAATCAGATGCAGGGCGGCGGCTCCCGGGTGATGAACTTCGGCAAGTCGAAGGCCAAGCTCATCACCAAGGACACCCCCAAGACGACCTTCGCGGACGTCGCCGGGTCGGACGAGGCCGTCGAGGAGCTCCACGAGATCAAGGAGTTCCTGCAGGAGCCGGCCAAGTTCCAGGCCGTCGGCGCGAAGATCCCCAAGGGTGTCCTGCTCTACGGTCCGCCCGGTACGGGCAAGACCCTGCTGGCGCGTGCCGTCGCCGGCGAGGCGGGCGTCCCGTTCTACTCGATCTCCGGCTCCGACTTCGTCGAGATGTTCGTCGGTGTCGGCGCCTCCCGCGTGCGCGACCTGTTCGAGCAGGCGAAGGCGAACGCTCCGGCGATCGTCTTCGTCGACGAGATCGACGCCGTCGGCCGGCACCGCGGCGCGGGCCTCGGCGGCGGCCACGACGAGCGCGAGCAGACCCTGAACCAGCTGCTCGTCGAGATGGACGGCTTCGACGTCAAGGGCGGCGTCATCCTGATCGCCGCCACGAACCGCCCGGACATCCTCGACCCGGCGCTGCTGCGCCCGGGCCGCTTCGACCGGCAGATCGCCGTCGACCGTCCGGACATGCAGGGCCGCCTGGAGATCCTCAAGGTCCACCAGAAGGGCAAGCCGGTCGCCCCGGACGTCGACCTGTCGGCCGTCGCCCGGCGCACCCCCGGCTTCACGGGTGCCGATCTGTCCAACGTGCTGAACGAGGCCGCGCTGCTCACGGCCCGCTCGGACAAGAAGCTGATCGACAACCACATGCTGGACGAGGCGATCGACCGCGTCGTGGCGGGCCCGCAGAAGCGGACCCGGATCATGTCCGACAAGGAGAAGAAGATCACCGCGTACCACGAGGGCGGCCACGCCCTGGTGGCGGCGGCGTCCCCGAACTCCGACCCGGTCCACAAGATCACGATCCTGTCCCGCGGCCGGGCCCTCGGCTACACCATGGTCCTGCCGGACGAGGACAAGTACTCGACCACGCGCAACGAGATGCTCGACCAGCTGGCCTACATGCTGGGCGGCCGCGCGGCGGAGGAGCTGGTCTTCCACGACCCGACCACCGGCGCCGCGAACGACATCGAGAAGGCCACCGCCACGGCCCGCGCGATGGTCACCCAGTACGGCATGACCGAGCGGCTCGGCGCGATCAAGTTCGGCGGCGACAACACCGAGCCGTTCCTGGGCCGCGAGATGGCGCACCAGCGCGACTACTCGGAAGAGGTCGCGGCGCTGGTCGACGAAGAGGTCAAGAAGCTCATCGAGACCGCGCACAACGAGGCCTGGGAGATCCTCGTCGAGAACCGGGACGTCCTGGACAACCTGGTCCTCGCCCTCCTGGAGAAGGAGACCCTGGGCAAGGAGGAGATCGCCGAGATCTTCTCCACGGTGGTCAAGCGCCCGGCCCGCCCGGCCTGGACCGGCTCGGCGCACCGCACCCCCTCGACCCGCCCGCCGGTGCTCTCCCCGAAGGAGCTCCAGCTGACGAACGCGGCGAACGGCACCTCGGCCGCCGTCTCGGTCGAGAAGGAGCCCGTCACGGAGGACCGCGCCGAGTAGGCGCAGGCCGGGGCGGGTCCCGGAATGGATGCCGCGCCCCCCGGGTTCTAGCCTGGGGGGCGCGGCATTTTCGTATGCCCGTGTGATCGAAGACAGGAACGAGGCACAGATGACCGACCCAGTGACCCTGGACGGCGAGGGCACGATCGGCGTGTTCGACGAGAAGCGGGCCGAAGCGGCCGTCCGCGAGCTGCTCCTGGCGGTCGGCGAGGACCCGGACCGGGAAGGCCTCCTGGAGACGCCGGCGCGCGTGGCCCGGGCCTACCGCGAGATCCTCGCGGGCCTGTGGCAGAAGCCCGAGGACGTCCTGACGACGACGTTCGACCTCGGGCACGACGAGATGGTCCTGGTCAAGGACATCGAGATCGTCTCCCTCTGCGAGCACCACCTGCTGCCCTTCCACGGCGTCGCCCACGTCGGGTACATCCCGGCGGAGAGCGGGAAGATCACCGGGCTGTCCAAGCTGGCCCGCCTCGTCGAGGTGTACGCCCGGCGCCCGCAGGTGCAGGAGCGGCTGACCACGCAGATCGCGGACTCGCTGATGGAGATCCTGGAGGCGCGCGGCGCGATCGTCGTCGTGGAGGCCGAACACATGTGCATGTCGGTCCGCGGCATCCGCAAGCCGGGCGCGAAGACGACTACCTCCGCGGTCCGCGGCCAGCTCCGCGACCCCGCCACCCGCAGCGAGGCCATGAGCCTGATAATGGCCCGCTGACGCCGCGGCCCGCCGGCGCGCCCGCGGCCCGCCCGGGAGCGGGAGGGTGCGGCCGCCCGGCGGCCCGCGGCCGCCGGGGCGGGGCCCGAGGCGGCGGTCAGGCCCGGGAGGGGGCCTGCGGCGGGGCGGTGTCGTCGTCCTCGGGGAGCTTCAGGACGCGCTCCAGGAACAGGGCGGCGGCGATGACCGCGATGCCCGCGAGGACCGAGAACGCCGCGTACCAGGCCTGGTCGCGGCGGGCGGGCACCTCCAGGCCGTCGGTGAGGAGGAAGACGCCCACGCCGCCGTACATCCCCGCGACGAGCGCCGCGACCAGCGCGCTGGCCTGTCCGAAGACCAGCGCCCGGGCGGCCATCAGCGGCTCGACGCCCTTCGCGTCGGGGCGGCGCTCCCGCTGGGCCTTCAGCCGCGAGCGCAGCGACAGCGCCGTGGCGAGCAGCACGACGGCGATGGCGCCGAGGACGACGGGCGCCGCCAGGGGGACGCCGGGCAGGCTGCCGTAGGCGTTCCACAGCCGGGCGCCCGCCCAGGACAGCACCCCGGCAACGGCGAAGATGCCCGCCAGGACGGCCGGCTTCAGTTGCTTCACGTGCCCGCTCCCCGCTTTCCGCGCCGGTTCCCCGGCAGTCTGGCCGTGACCAGGCTAACGACTACTCGGGGAGGCGGAGTTCCAGGTCGGGGCGCGGCGTGACGCCGCCCCGGCCGATCCCGTCCAGCAGGCCGGCGACGGGCCCGCGGCCGGGGATCCGCGCCTCGGGGTCGACGTCGTGCCAGGGGGCGAGGACGAAGGCCCGCTCGTGGGCGCGCGGGTGCGGCAGGGTGAGGACGGGGTCGTCGGAGACGACGTCCGCGTACGCGACGATGTCGACGTCGATGGTGCGGGGGCCCCAGCGCTCCTCGCGGACGCGGTCGAAGGCCTCCTCGATGGCGTGGCCGCGCTCCAGCAGGGAGGACGGCGGCAGGGTCGTCTTCACCAGCGCCACCGCGTTCAGGTACGAGGGCTGCGAACCGGGCTCGACGCCCCACGGCTCGGTCTCGTAGACGGGCGAGACGGCCTTGACCCGGATACCGGGGGTGTCGCCGAGCGCGTCGATCGCGCCCTGGAGGGTCTCCATCCGGTTGCCCAGGTTGGAGCCGAGGGCGATGACGGCCCACTTCGGGTTGGACAGGGTGACGTCGGCGGCGTCGACGGCTTCGACGACGGACGCCGGCACCGGCTGGACGGTCGGGTCGCTCTGGGCGTTCAGTCCGTTGTTCACGCGCGGCTCCGGGTGATCGTGATGGTCACGTCGTCGAAGGGGACGGTGATCGGCGCGTCGGGCTTGTGGACGACGACCTCCACCTGGGCGACGGCCTCGTGCTTCAGGCACTGCCGGGCGATCCGCTCGGCCAGGGTCTCGATGAGGTCGACGGGCTCGCCCTCGACCACGGCGACGACCTCCTCGGCGACGACGCCGTAGTGGACCGTCTTCGCCAGGTCGTCGTCCGCCGCGGCCGGGCGGGTGTCGATGTGCAGCACGAGGTCGACGATGAAGGTCTGGCCTTCCTCGCGCTCCCGGGGGAAGACGCCGTGGTGCCCGCGGGCCTTGAGGCCGCGCAGCGCGACACGATCCACGCGAATCACTCCTGCTTCGTAGTGCTTGCGGTCCGGGACTCCCCGGATCCATGGGCCTGCGCCGAGTGCGGTCGGCGTCGTCCGCCGTCGAATCTACCTGCGAACGGGCCCCCGGCCTGCCGTTGGGGTCAGCCGGAGGCCTCCTCGTCGTCCTCGTCGGCGTCCGCCAGGACCGGGGATCCGTGGTGGGACCACAGGCGCCAGCCCTCGGATGTGCGTCTGAACACATTCGTGGCGACGACGAGCTGGCCGACGAGCGGGCCGAGCTCCCCGCCGTCCTCGGCGGGGCCCCCGCTGAGGATGTTCTCGGTGCACGTGACCAGGGCCGTGTCGCCGAGGACGGCGACCTTGGTGTCGGTGAGGAAGAACTGGATGTAGTCGGTGTGCGACATGATCAGCGCGTACGAGCGCAGCACCTCGCCGCGGCCGGTCAGCACGGGCCACCCGGGGTGCACGCAGGAGACCTCGTCCTCCAGCCAGAGCGCCGACATGGTGTCGAAGTCCCCCTGCTCCATGGCCTCGTAGAAGGCCGTGTTGACCTCTTCGACCGCTTCGATGTCGGTTCTGCTCACCTTGCCCCTTTCCAGGTGGTTCGAGCCTCGGGTGCGGGACCGGTCACAGAGCCCCTTCCACGGCGCGGGCCACCCGAACCGCGTCGGCCGTGGCCCGTACCTCGTGGACCCGGACGGCCCAGGCGCCCTGGTGGGCGGCGATGGCCGAGACGGCCGCGGTGGCGGCGTCGCGCTCGCGGGCCGGCGGGGGCGCGGCGTCGGCGGCGCCGGCCAGGACCCGGCCGAGGAATCGTTTGCGCGAGGCGGCGACGAGCAGCGGGAAGCCGAGGGCCCGCAGCTCGGGCAGGTGGGCGACGAGGGCCAGGTCGTGCTCGGCGTTCTTCGCGAAGCCGAGCCCGGGGTCGACGACGAGCCGCTCGGGGGCGATGCCGCCGGCGACGACGGCGTCGATGCGGTCGCGGAGCTCGGCGGTGACCTCGGCGAGGACGTCCCCGTAGACGGCGAGGCTGTTCATGCCGGCGCTGAAGCCGCGCCAGTGCATCACGACGAAGGGCACCTCGGCGGCGGCCACGGCGGGCACCATTGCCGGGTCGGCGAGGCCGCCGCTGACGTCGTTGACCAGGCGGGCGCCCGCCGCGACGGCCTGCGCGGCGACGGAGGCGCGCATGGTGTCGACGGAGACGGTGACGCCCTCGGAGGCGAGGCCGCGGACCACGGGGACGACGCGGCGCAGCTCCTCCTCCTCGTCGACGCGGGTGGCGCCGGGGCGGGTGGACTCGCCGCCGACGTCGACGAGGTCGGCGCCGTGGGCGACGAGGTCGAGGCCCCGCTTGACGGCGGCGGTGGTGTCGAAGAACCGGCCCCCGTCGGAGAAGGAGTCGGGGGTGACGTTGACGACGCCCATGACCCCGCAGCGGTCCCATTCCGGCAGGCCTGCGACCCGGCCCCTGCCGACGGCCCCGTGCGTGTTGTTCATGGTCCCAGGGTAGGGCTGCCCCGCTCCGGCCACGGCCCGGGCGGCGGCCGGCCCGGGGGCCGGCGGTGCACGGCCCCCGGAAAGCACGGAGCCCGGCCCCGGGCGGACCGGGGACCGGGCAGTGCGTACGGCTGCCGCGGCGCAGCCGCGGGGTCAGGCCGCCTGGACCTCGCGCTCCGGGGCCTTGGCCGGGGCGGCGGCGGCCCGCAGGTGGGCGTGGGCGCAGTCGCGCACCGGCTTGGGGCGGCGGCGGGCGGCGAAGAGCCGCGGCAGGGCCAGCGTCACGAAGCCCTCGGCCTGCATGGCGGCGAAGCCGATGCGGGGCAGGTCGCCGGTGCTGCGGAAGACGACGAAGCGGGGCTCCCAGCGGGGGCGGAACTTCGCGTTGAACTTGTACAGGGACTCGATCTGGAACCAGCGGGAGAGGAACACCAGCAGGTTGCGCCACATCCGCAGGACCGGGCCGGCGCCTATCTTCTCGCCGCGGGCCAGGGCGGAGCGGAACATCGCGAAGTTCAGCGAGACCCGCTCGATGCCGAGGGAGGGGGCGGCCTCCAGGGAGGCGACGATCAGCAGCTCGTTCATGCCGGGGTCGGCGGCGCGGTCGCGGCGCATCAGCTCCAGCGACATGCCGTCCTTGCCCCACGGAACGAAGTGCTGGATGGCCTTGAGGTCGCCGAAGGGGCTGGTGTCGCCCTCCTCGGTGCGGTGGGCCGTGGCGATGATGCAGTCGCCGTCCTCCGGGTCGCCGACCCGGCCCAGGGCCATGGAGAAGCCGCGCTCGGTGTCGGTGCCGCGCCAGGCCTCGGCGGCGCCGCGGACCTGCTCCAGCTCCTCCTCGGTCAGATCGGCGACGCGGCGGACCTTGGTGGTGTAGCCGTTGCGCTCGATGCGCTTCACCATCTGGCGGACGTTGCGCATGGCGCGGCCGGTGAGGGAGAAGTCTTTGACGTCGACGATGGCCTCGTCGCCGAGTTCCAGGGCGTCCAGGCCGGTCTCGCGGGTCCAGACCTCGCCGCCCGTCTCGCTGCAGCCCATGACGGCGGGGGTCCAGGAGTGGGCCTTGGCCTCCTCCATGAACCGCTCGATGGCGCCCGGCCAGGCCTCGACGTCGCCGATCGGGTCGCCGGAGGCGAGCATCACGCCGGAGACCACGCGGTAGGTGACGGCGGCCTTGCCGCTGGGGGAGAAGACGACGGCCTTGTCGCGGCGCAGCGCGAAGTGGCCGAGGGAGTCGCGGCCGCCGTGGCGGGCGAGGAGTTCGCGCAGCTTGGCCTCGTCGTCGGCGGTGAGGCGGGCGGCCGGGTGCTCGGGGCGCAGGGCCAGGTAGATGGTGGTGAGCGCGGTCAGCATGCCGAGGGCGCCGAGGGAGTAGCCGACGGTCCAGGACACCCGTCCGGCGTAATCCACGGGTCCTTCGAAGCCGAACAGGCCATATACCACGTGGGTGATCTGCTCGTAGATCCCCGGACGGCCGATGACGCGGCCGGGGTGGGAGTTGACGATGACGAGGCCGAGGCCGATGGAGCCGGCGCTCATCAGCACGAAGTTGGCCAGCGCCTTCCAGCGGCTGCGCGGGTCGGGCAGCGCCTTGAACTCGCGGTGGTGGCGCAGCAGGAGCGCGAGCAGGACCGCGGCGATGACGACGCCGATGACCGAGTGCCGGTACGTGAACTGCGCCACGGCACCCGCGGGCAGCAGGACGACGGCGGCGCGCCAGGCGCGGCGCTTGCGCCGCTTCAGGCCGTGCGCGAGCAGGAGGAGCAGCACGCCCGCGCTGATGGACAGGGCGGCGGCGAAGGGGCCCAGCGAACCGGGCAGCACCTCGGTGACCGCGTGGATCCGGCTGTGCCTGAACCGCGGGAACACACCCGCGGCGATGTCGAGGAGGCCGACGATCGTGACGGCCGTACCCACCAGCCCGGGGACCGACTCAGGCCGTGGTCCGCGGAGGATTCGGCGCACCCCGCTCGGAACCTGTCCCGACTTATCGCCATCTATCCTGCTAGACATCGCTTCCCGTTGCTCCGCGAGAGATCATGTGGCCGAAGGCCGCGACGACAGCCTCCGGAGTGTGGTGCGTCCACTAGGACGACGCCGGGGTCGAGCGGGTTCACTCTTTCGCCGAGAAAATCCAGTCCTGCCATCAGAAAGTCGACTGACTGCTCATGGGTCTCACCAGTAACACGGTTCTGGCGCTGGCCGTCGCCGCCGGTGTGCTGCTCTTCGCGGCCACCGTGTACCTCTGGCCCCGGCTCTCGGGCCGCACCTGGCGTGCGATGCTCGGCCGGATCGGCCTCCTGCTGGCCACCCAGCTGGCGATCTTCGCGGCGGTGGGCCTCGCGGCGAACCAGTCGTTCTCGTTCTACGGCTCCTGGGCGGACCTGTTCGGCAAGGAGACCTCCGTCGGCAAGGTCGTCGACCACTCGCTGAGCAGCAAGGACATCAAGGTCGTCGACAAGCAGAAGCTCGACGTCCCGGGCGGCGCCCAGCCCCAGGTGGGCGGCCAGATCCTCAAGGTGTCCATAACCGGGGAGAAGTCGAAGATAACGAGCCCCGGCTACGTGTGGCTGCCGCCGGAGTACTTCCAGCCGCAGCACAAGGAGGCCAACTTCCCGGCCTCCGTGGTGCTGACGGGCTACCCGGGCACCGCCGAGAACCTGATCAAAGGGCTGAACTACCCGATGACGGCCTTCAAGCAGGCCAAGGCGGGCAAGATGAAGCCGATGATCCTGGTCATGCTGCGCCCGACCGTCGCGCCGCCGCGGGACACCGAGTGCGTCGACATCCCCGGCGGCCCGCAGACCGAGACCTTCTTCGCGCAGGACCTGCCCCAGGCGATCCAGAGCACCTTCCGGGTCGGCAAGAAGCCCGAGAACATGGGCTTCATCGGCAACTCCACGGGCGGCTACTGCGCCCTGAAGATCGCCGCGCACTACCCGCAGACCTTCGGTGCCGCGGCCGGCCTGTCCGCGTACTACGAGGCCCCGAACGACGCCACCACGGGCAACCTCTTCCAGGGCGACGAGAGCCTGAGGAAGCGCGCCGACATCCTGCACAGCATGGAGCGCAAGCAGCCGTCGGGCACCTCGTTCCTCGTCACCAGCAGCGAGCAGGGCGAGCCCAACCTGGAGGACACCCGCAAGTTCATCAAGCTGGTCAAGGGCCCGGACCGGGTCTCCTCCATCATCCTCGACAGCGGCGGCCACAACTTCAACACCTGGCGCCGCGAGATCCCGCCCATGCTGGTGTGGATGAGCAACCGCATCCAGGCCTGACCGCCGCCCCGGGAGCCCCGGGGCGGCGCCTCCACACCCGGACGAGACCGGCCCCTGCGGCCGGTCTTCCGCGTTTCCGGGACCCGCCGCCGCGTCAGGAGCCGCCGCGCGGGGCGGCCTCCGAGGGCCCGGCGGCCTCCGCGGCGTCCGCGGCCTCCGCGCGCCGCAGCGCCCGGTGCACGCCCTGCGGGGTCAGGACGCCGGCGAGCCGCCCCGACTCCGGGTCCGCGACGCCGATCCGCCCCGCGTCCTGCCGGAGCAGCGCCGACAGCGCCTCGCGCAGCGAGGACCCCAGCGGCACGGTGGCCGCAGGGGCCGTCCCCTCCGCCGGCTCCAGGTCCTCTGTCCGGACGGGGGTGACGGCGAGCCGCTTCAGGCTGCGGTCGGCGCCGACGAAGGAGGCCACGTACGCGTTGGAGGGAGCGCCCAGCACGGCGGCCGGGCGGTCGAACTGCTCGATGGTGCCCGCCCCGTACACGGCGATGCGGTCGCCGAGCCGGACCGCCTCGTCCAGATCGTGCGTGACCAGCAGGATCGTCTTGCGCACTGTCTTCTGCAGGGCCAGGAACTCGTTCTGCAGGCGCTCGCGGACCACCGGGTCCACCGCGCCGAACGGCTCGTCCATCAGCAGCACCGGCGGGTCCGCGGCAAGCGCGCGGGCCACCCCGACGCGCTGGCGCTGCCCGCCCGACAGCTGGGCCGGGTAGCGGCCCCCGTACACGGACGGGTCCAGGCCCACGAGTTCGAGGAGTTCGGCGGCCCGGGCGCGGGCCGCGGCCTTCGGGGTGCCGACGAGCTGCGGGACGGTCGCCGTGTTCTCCAGCACCGTCTTGTGCGGGAAGAGCCCGACCTGCTGGATGACGTAGCCGATGCGGCGGCGCAGCTGCACCGGGTCGGCGGCCGCGATGTCCTCGCCCCCGAGCAGGATCCGGCCGGAGCTGGGCTCGACCAGCCGGTTCACCATCTTCATGGTGGTGGTCTTGCCGCAGCCGGACGGGCCCACCAGGGTGACCAGTTCGCCCTCGGCCACCTCGAAGGACAGGTCGTCGACGGCCGTCGTCCCGTCGGCGTAGCGCTTGGTCACGTGCTCGAATCTGATCACCCCGCCATCCTCGCTCACCCGCGGCGCGGACGCGTGACGGGAGATGACGGGAGTGTTGCCCTTGTGCGAATGGTTCCGGCCGGCCGGGGAAGCGGGGGATAGGGTCGCGGAGGACGCCCGATTCCGTACGGGCGTACGCGTGTCGGCACGGTGAGGGGGTGGCGCGATGGCCGGGCAGGGCTGCCTGGTGGCGAACGACTGGCTGTGCTGGGAGTACGTCGCCTCCCGTTCCGGGGAGCTCACGGACGCCGCCGTCCAGCACGTCTGGATCACCGCGGCCTCCGTCCTCATCGGCCTCGCCGTGGCCGTGCCGCTCGCCCTGCTGGCCCGCCGGGGCCGGCGCTGGGCAGCCCCCGTGCTCGGCCTCACCACCCTGCTCTACACGATCCCCTCGCTGGCCATGTTCTCGCTGCTCCTGCCGCTGTTCGGGCTGTCGGCCGCCCTCGTCGTCACCGGCCTCGTGCTGTACTCGCTGACGATCCTGGTCCGCAACACCCTCGCCGGGCTGGAGGCCGTCCCCGAGGAGGTGCGGGAAGCCGCCCGCGGCATGGGGTACGGGCCGGGACGGCTGCTGTGGCAGGTGGAACTCCCCCTCGCGATGCCCGCGCTGCTCGCCGGGGTGCGGATCGCGACCGTCTCCACCGTCGCCCTGACCACCATCGGCTCCATCGTCGGCAAGGGCGGCCTCGGCAACCTCATCGCCCCGGCCGTCAGCAGCAACTTCAAGGCCCAGGTGCTCACCGCCTCCCTGCTGTGCGTCCTGCTCGCCCTCGCCGCGGACCTGCTGCTCCTCGGCGTGCAGCGGCTGCTCACGCCGTGGGCGCGCGCGGCGGGCGCCGACCCGGGCGCAGGCGGCGGCGCCGGCGGGCGGCGGCGGGTCCCGCGGAACGGGGAGGCCTGAGCATGGGCGTACCGGGCAGGGTCTTCGACTGGCTGGCCGACGGCGCCAACTGGTCCGGCGAGAACGGCGTGTGGCACCGCCTCGCCGAGCACGCCCTGGTCAGCGGCACGGCGCTGGCGCTCGCCTGCGCCCTCGCGCTGCCCGTCGGCCTGTGGCTCGGCCACACCGGCCGCGGCGGGGCCCTCGCCGTGAACCTGTCCAACATCGGGCGCGCCGTCCCGGTGTTCGCGGTGCTCGCGCTGTTCATGGTCTCGCCGCTGCGCAGCGCGGGCCATGTGCCGACCGTCGCCGCGCTCGTCCTCTTCGCCGTACCGCCGCTGCTGACCAACGCCTACGTCGGCGTGCGCGGGGTGGACCGGTCCGTGGTCGAGGCCGCCCGCGGCATGGGCATGTCCGCGGGCCAGCTGCTCCTGCGGGTCGAACTGCCCCTGGCCCGGCCGCTGGTGATGACCGGGGTGCGGTCGGCCGCCGTGCAGGTCGTCGCGACGGCCACGATCGCCGCGATGGTCGGCCAGGGCGGACTCGGCCGGATCATCACGGCCGGGTTCAACACCTACGACACCGCCCAGGTCGTGGCGGGCGCCCTCCTCGTGGCGGGCCTCGCGCTGCTCGTCGAGGGCGTCCTCGTCGCCGTCGACCGGCTGTTCCCGCGCCCGGCGGCGCGCTGACGCGGCCGTCCCCGTCCGTCCCCACCACCCCATGGAGGAGCATCCATGAGCAAGCCCGTCCGCACCCTCGGCGCCGCCCTCGGGGCGCTCGCCCTGGCCGCCTCGCTCACCGCCTGCGGCGGGGACAGCCTGGAGAAGAGCAAGGACGCCGCGGCCTCCGGCGGGTCGGGCGGCGGGAAGGGGGCCCTCGTGGTCGGGGCGGCCGGGTTCACCGAGTCGAACGTGCTCGCCGAGCTGTACGCGCAGGTGCTGCGCCAGGCCGGCTACAGCACCTCGGTCACCACGGTCAACAACCGCGAGCTGTACGAGCCTTCGCTGGAGAAGGGCGAGATCGACGTCGTGCCCGAGTACGCCGCCACCCTCGCCGAGTTCCTCAACGCCAAGGTCAACGGGCCGAACGCACCGCAGGAGAAGCCCGTGGCGTCCAGCGACGCCGCGGCCACCGTCGCCGCCCTGGAGAAGCTGGCCGGCCCCCTCGGCCTGAAGGTCCTCCCCGCGGGCGGGGCGGTCGACCAGAACGCCTTCGCCGTGTCGAAGGACTTCGCCGCGAAGAACAACCTGAAGACCCTCTCCGACCTCGGCAAGTCCGGCCTGCCGGTGCGGATCGCCGCCGGCGACGAGTGCTCCGTGCGGCCCTTCTGCGCGCCGGGGCTGAAGACGGCGTACGGGATCGCGGTCTCCGGCATCGACCCGAAGGGCGTCGGCACCCCGCAGGCCAAGCAGGCCGTCAAGGACGGCGCCGCCCAGCTGGTGCTCACCACCACCACGGACGCCACGCTCGACAGCTACGGCCTCGTCCTGCTGGATGACGACCGGAAGCTCCAGAACGCCGACAACGTCCTGCCGGTGGTCAACGCGAAGGACGCGGGCGCGCCGGAGGTCGCGGCGGCCCTCGACGGCCTGACCCGCACGCTCACGACCGCCGACCTCGCCGAGCTCAACCGGCGGGTGGACGCCCTGCGGGAGAAGCCCGCGGATGTCGCCAAGGCCTACCTGAAGGCCAAGGGCCTGGCCGGGTGACGGCCGCGCGGGCACGGCGGGCAACGGGCGGGGAACAGATTGCCCGCCGACACCCCCACAGGCCCCCCACGCCCTGTAAATTTCTGGCCATGCCCCGTGGACGCCACCGCAATCCCGAACCCCTGCACCGGCTGCTCACCCCGACGGCCGTCGCCGGTGTGTCCCTCGCCGGCGCGGCCGCGGCCTGGCTGGTCGACCAGCTCGTGGTGCTGCGGCTGCTCGCGGCCCTCGCGGCGGCCGCGGGCATCGCGGGAGCCGTCCTCATGCGCAGCTGGGACCGCGCCGCGGGCCGGCGCGTCGCCGAGCTGGCGCGCGAGCGCGTCAAGGACGAGTGGCGGACCGAGGAGCGGATCGCCGAGCTGGAGGCCGCCCTCGAAGAGGCCCGCGTCCTGCGCGGCCGGCTCGACGCCAAACTCCGCGCCAAGCGGGTCGAACTCGCGGGCCTGCGCGGCGAGCACGCGGCACTGCTGCGCCGCTACGCCACCGCCGAGACCGAGCGGGCCAGCGCCCTGGAGCGCCGCCGCCTCCTGGCCATCGAGGCCACCGCGGCCCCGGCGGACGCCCCCAGGGAGCTTCCGGCGGTCACCGATGAGCGCACGTCGAGCGGGGCTCCCACCTCCCTCGGGTACGCCCGTGCCCATGCCGCCCTCGCCGCCCTGGCCCGCAAGGCCGAGCGGCGCGCCGCCGGTCCTGCGGCCGTCGAGGCAGGGTCCGCCGCGCCCGCCGAGCCCGCGGAGGCCGGGGAGGGCGCGGGCCTGCCGGCGCGCCGCCCCGCCGCACCCGTCGCCCCGTACCAGGCGGCGCGCCGCCCGGCGCCCCGAACGATGGGCGGCTTCGACTTCTTCGGCACGAAGAGCGCCGACCGGGCGCGCGCGGCGATCGAGTCGGTCCAGGACGAGGACCTCGCGGACGTGGTCGGCGCCGAGGCCCTCGAAGCGCACAAGGCGGAGTCCGACCGGGCGGCCGCGCTGCCGCAGGCCCGCCCGGCCGCCGACGGCACCGGCGAGCCGGCCCAGGCCGACGCGGCCGCGGCCGGCCGCGACGAGGCGGGCCGGGCCGCGGCGGATCACGACGGGGCCGGCCAGGTCATCGACCTGACCGAGCACGACGAGACCGAGCCGATCGACGTCGTCCGCCTGCGCAGCGCCATCTCCTGAGCCGCCCCTCCCGGACCCGGCCGGCAGCCGGCGGGCCCGGGAAGGGACGGCCCGGCCGCCGCGACCCCCGTACGCGGCGGGTCCTGCGCTCCGGTCAGGGCCGGGCCAGGACGATCAGGGCGGCGAGCACCTGCAGGCCCACCTGGGTTCCGCACGCCGCCGCACGGAACCGCAGCGGTGCGGCAAGCGCCGCCGCGAAGGCGGCCGCCGCGGCGCCGCAGACCCACAGGAAGGGCCGCCACGGGAACGGCTCGCAGCCGCCGTACACCAGGCACCGGCCGCCCGCGTCCGTGGCCAGCACCGCGAGCTCCGCGGCGGCCAGCAGGGGCAGGAACAGCACGAAGGCGATGACCGCTCCCCGGCGGATCCGGGCGGCGCGGGCCGCCTGCGCGGTGGGCGGGGACTGCCGGTACCAGGTCATGCGGCCATGCTGCCCCGGGCGGCCGGCAGCGGCATCCGTCCGCCTACTCGGCCTCCGGGTGCCGCCCTACTCAGAACAGCGGCAGCTGGCCGGGCAGTTCCGGCAGGACGAAGCCGTCCAGTGTCGGTGCGGACGCGCCGAGCACCACCCGGGCCCGGGAGCCGGGGCAGGACACCAGGGTGCCCCGGTCCCGCCCGGCCGGCGGGTCGTGCCGGGCGATCCGGCCGGCGGTCACGGCGCAGTCGCGCCCGCAGGAGGGGCAGGCGCGTCGGGGTGAGTGGGACATGCCCCCAGTCTGCCCTGCGGCACCGACAGTCCGCCCGGGACCGGCTAGGACCCGTCGGACTCCGCCCGGGAGGCGAGCCACGCCTCGTGCGCCCGCTCGACCCGCTCCCACAGCGCCGACCGGTCCTCCTCGGCCAGCCCGCCGAGGTCGCGGCCGAACAGCCCGCCGACCACGGACCAGAACTCGCCCGGCGTCTCCAGCACCCGCTCGGTGTTCCCCCTGACGGGGTCGATGCGGTGCAGGACCCGTCCGCGCAGGGCGTCGACGCCGTCCGCGTCGCGCCGCAGCATCGCGAAGGTCCGCACGAAACCGGAGTCCTCCGCGGTGGACAGCCGTACGTGGACGGCCTCGAAGTCGGCCGTCGCGGCCGGCGCCGACAGGAAGTTCACCACCGGGCACGGAGCGGCCTCGTTCGTGTACCGCCAGCCGGGCGCGTCCCCGCCGAGCGGCTCCAGCCCGTAGGCGAACGCCCCCTGCCGGTGGGTGCCGGCCCGCAGCGGCAGCGGCTCGTGCGGCCCGTCGCCCAGCCCCGCGTCGACGAAGAACTCCCCGCCGTCCACGCGGACGGTCAGCGCCAGGTGGTCGCCGCTGACGTCGCGCCGCTCGCGGTCCGCGGCCCCGAGCACGCCCCCGAGGTGCCGCGTCACGTCGAAGCCGAGCTCCTCCAGCAGCAGCGCGAAGGCGCCGTTCAGGTGGAAGCAGTAGCCGCCCTGCCCGGCGGCGAACCGGCGCGCGGACAGCGCCGGGTCGATGCCGGGCGGCCGGCCCAGCTGGATGTCGATGTTCTCGTACGGGACGCGCTCCAGGTGGGCGCGCTGCAGGGCGAAGAGGGTCTCGGAGGTGGGGCGGGGCGGCCGGGCGAAGCCGAGCCGCCGCAGGTACCCGCCGATGTCCTCCGCGGGCGTGCCGCCGCCGTCGCCGGCGGGGCCGGTGCATATGCCTGAGGTCATCCCCGCACCTTAACGGCCCCCGGGCACAGGCTACTTGTCGATATCGCCGACGACGAAGAACAGCGAGCCGAGGATCGCCACCATGTCGGCGACGAGGGTGCCGGGCAGCAGCACCGACAGCGCCTGGATGTTGTTGTAGGAGGCCGAGCGCAGCTTCAGCCGGTACGGGGTCTTCTCGCCCTTGGAGACGAGGTAGTAGCCGTTGATGCCGAGGGGGTTCTCGGTCCAGGCGTAGGTGGCGCCCTCGGGGGCCTTCAGCACCTTCGGCAGCCGCTGGTTGATCGGGCCGGGCGGCAGCTCGGCCAGCCGGTCCAGGCAGGCGTCCGCCAGGTCGAGCGCGTTGTGGGTCTGGTCGAGGAGGCACTCGAAGCGGGCCAGGCAGTCGCCCTCGGTCCGGGTGACCACCTCCAGGACGTCCTGGAGCTCGCCGTAGGCCAGGTACGGCTCGTCGCGGCGCAGGTCGAAGTCGACGCCGGAGGCTCGGGCGATCGGGCCCGAGACGCCGTACGCGTGGACCGCCTCGGCCGGCAGGACGCCGACGCCGCGGGTGCGGCCGCGGAAGATCTCGTTGCCGTGCACCAGCTTGTCGTAGACGTCCATGCGGCTGCGGACGTCGGCCACGGCGGCTCGGGTGCGGGCGGGCCAGCCGGCGGGGAGGTCCTCCTTCAGGCCGCCCACCCGGTTGAACATGTAGTGCATGCGGCCGCCGGAGATCTCCTCCATGACGGCCTGGAGCTCCTCGCGCTCCCGGAACGCGTGGAAGATCGGCGTGATGCCGCCCAGCTCCAGGGGGTAGGAGCCGAGGAACATCAGGTGGTTCAGGACCCGGTTCAGCTCGGCGAGCAGGGTCCGCGTCCAGACGGCCCGCTCGGGAACCTCCATGCCGAGCATCCGCTCGACCGCCATGACCACGCCGAGCTCGTTGGAGAACGCCGACAGCCAGTCGTGGCGGTTGGCGAGCATGACGATCTGCCGGTAGTCGCGGGCCTCGAAGAGCTTCTCCGCGCCGCGGTGCATGTAGCCGACGACGGGCTCGGCGCTGACGATCCGCTCGCCGTCCAGGACGAGGCGCAGCCGCAGCACGCCGTGCGTGGAGGGGTGCTGCGGCCCGATGTTGAGCACCATGTCCGTGCTCTCCGCCGCGCCGCCGATGCCGACCGTGGTCTCCGTCATGCGGGCATTGTCGCAGCCCTACGCTGGACCCATGGAAACGGGGACGAAGGACGGGACGGGCCGGCCCGAGTGGGTGCGGCTGCCCGGGGGGCTGCTCCGTCTGAGGCGGCTGCTGCTGGTGCTGTGGACGGTGCCGCCGGCCGTCGTGAGTGCGGTGGTGCCCGCGCTGCTCGCGGGGCCGGTGTGGGCGGTGTGCGGGGTGTTCTGGCTCGCGGTCCTGGCCTGGGGCTGGTGGCTGCTGGAGCGGAACTGGCGGTCCTGGCGGTACGCCGAGCGCGCCGACGACCTGCTGATCGGCCGAGGGGTGCTGTGGCGGGAGGAGACCGTGGTCCCGTACGGGCGGATGCAGCTCGTCGAGGTGGCCTCGGGGCCGCTGGAGCGCCGCTTCGGGCTGGCCTCCCTCCAGCTGCACACGGCGGCCGCGGCGACGGACGCGAAGATCCCCGGGCTGGCGCCGGCCGAGGCCGAGCGGCTGCGGGACCGGCTCACCGAGCTGGGCGAGGCGAGGTCGGCGGGCCTGTGACCGACGGACCCGGCCCCCGCTCCGGCC
>NZ_RPSE01000319.1:0-7513 GCF_003949955.1 Streptomyces sp. WAC05292 | reverse complement strand
GATCTCGGACGCCCTCGGCGGCGTGGTCGGGGGCTGGGTGGTGCCGCCGAGGGCGTCCGAGATCTGGTTCAGCAGGGTGGTGCCCTCGTCCAGGCCGAGCAGGGAGTACATCATCGCCCCGCCGAGGCCGCGGCTCTTGCCGTAGTCGACGCGGGCCTGGACGGACTTCTGGTTCAGGCCGGTGAAGAACTCGCCGTCCTTGTAGAAGTACGAGGACTTCGACTGGTCGTCCCAGAAGGTGGCCGCCGGGTTGTCGACGATGCCGCCGAGCTCCTTGTAGTGGGCGATGCCCGCCTGCTGGCTGTACTGGCGGGGGCTGGAGCCGCCGGTCGCGGGCTGGGCGAGGCCGCCCGCGGTGCCCGCCGGGACGCCCTTCCAGCCGCGGTAGTAGAACTCGTAGCCCAGCGTCAGCTTGCCGGCCGGGAAGCCGCCGGCGATGCCGTAGGCGGGGTCGCCGTCGATCCAGGCGTCGATGGCGTTCTCGATGCTGTACTTCTCGGTGCCCGGCGCGATGGGGTCGGTCGGGTCGGCCGGCGAGTTCCGCAGCGGGGACTGGTGGTACGTGGGCCCGTCGCCGTCCCAGGCGCCGTGCATGTCGTACGTCATGATGTTGGCGTAGTCCAAGTACTGGCCGATCTTGTCGGTCTCGATGTACTTGATCTTGTCCTGGCCGGCCGGGAGCGCCGCCGTCAGCATCAGCTTCCTGCCGCCGTTGGCGGCGCCGTACTCGTCGAGCTGCTTGCGGAACTCGGCGAGCAGGAGCGTGAAGTTCTGCTTGTCCTCGGGGCCGTGGTGGTTGCCGAGGTGGCCGCCGGAGGAGCCCGGGTACTCCCAGTCGATGTCGATGCCGTCGAAGATGCCGGCGGCGGTGCCCGGGCCGCCGAAGCCGCCCTCGACGGGCAGGTTGCCCTTGATGTACTGGTCGATGCAGGAGGAGACCAGCTTCTTGCGGCTCGCGTCGGTCTTCGCGGCGTCGTGGAAGTACTTGGAGTAGGTCCAGCCGCCCAGCGAGATGTTGATCTTCAGGTGGGGGTACTTGGCCTTCAGTTCCTTGAACTGGTTGAAGACGCCCACGATCGGCTGGTCCCACTTGTCGGCGACTCCGTCGACGGAGTCGGCCGCGCTGAAGGACTTCTGGTAGTCGGCATAGGAGTCTCCCGCACCGTCGCCCGCGTTCGGGTTGTTGTCGTCGCCCGCGGCCTTGTTGGCCATGAAGCAGGTGAGGTCGGTGGGGTGGATGTTGCCGAACGAGTAGTTGATGACGTCCAGCTTGCCCGCGATGCCGCGGGTGTCGAGGTGCTTCGGGTAGAAGGCGTTCCCGTACACGCTCCACTGGTCGTAGTACGCGATGCGGATGTTGCCGCCGCCGGCTGCCGCGGTGGCGTCCGCGGCCTGGGCGGTGCCGAGCCCCGCGAGGCCGGCCACGGCCCCGGCCGCCAGCGCGGCCGTGGCGGCGGCCGCGATGAGGGGTTTACGGATGTGCATGTACTGCCTCCGGGGAAGTGGGGAGGGAGGGCAAGAGGTCCGGGTGGGAGAAGTGATAGCGATCACCGACAGGCGCCGTCAATGGTTTGGACCAAAGAAGGACTAGACCACTCGCGCGGTAAATCCCCTTGTCAGAGGCGTGCAGGGGCATGGGAAACCGCTCGCCACCCCGGGTGACGAGCGGTTTAAGGGTGCCTTAGGAAAGGCTGCCGCAAGGTTTCGGCAACAAACCAGCCGAACGCCGTTCGCACGCCGTCAATCGGCCCGCGGCTCCCCTTCCGGCATCCCGTACGCATCCGCGACGAGTTCGTAGGAGCGCAGCCGGGCCGCACCGTCGTGCGCGTTCGCGGTCAGCATCAGCTCGTCCGCGCCGGTGCGGGCGGCCAGCGCGTCGAGCCCGGCGCGGACCTCGTCCGGGGTGCCGTGGACGACGTTCGCCAGCCAGCCGTCGGCGAACTCCCGCTCCAGCGGGGAGAAGGGGTAGGCCGCCGCCTCCTCCGGGGTGGGTATCAGGCCGGGCCGGCCCGCGCGCAGCCGGAGCATCGACAGCGCGCCCGTGAGCGCCTGGGCGCGGGCCCCGGCGGCCGTGTCGGCGGCCAGCGCCGACACGCCGATCACGGCGTACGGGGCGTCCAGGGCGGCCGAGGGGCGGAACGTCTGCCGGTAGAGGTCGAGGGCGGGCAGCGTGCCGGCGGCGGAGAAGTGGTGGGCGTACGCGAAGGGCAGGCCCAGCTCGCCGGCGAGGCGGGCGCTGAAGCCGGAGGAGCCGAGCAGCCACAGCGGCGGCCGGCCGGCCGGCCCCTGCACCGGGCCGGGCACGGCGTGGACCCGGGCGTAGGGGTGGCCGTCGGGGAAGTCGTCGTCGAGGAAGCGGGTGAGCTCCGCGAGGCGGCGGGGGAACTCGTCGTGGCCCTCCTCGGCCCGGCCGGGGCCGCGCAGGGCGGCGGCGGTGCGGCCGTCGGTGCCGGGGGCGCGGCCGAGGCCGAGGTCGATCCGGCCGGGGGCGAGCGCCTCCAGGGTGCCGAACTGCTCGGCGACGGCGAGGGGGGCGTGGTTGGGCAGCATGACGCCGCCCGAGCCGAGGCGGATGCGGGAGGTGTGCGCGGCCAGGTGCGCCAGGATCACCGCGGGCGAGGAGCTGGCGACGCCGGGCATGGAGTGGTGCTCGGCGACCCAGTGGCGCTGGTAGCCGCGGGCTTCGGCGAGCCGGGCGAGGGCGACGCTGGTCCGCAGGGACGCGCTCGCGGTGCTGCCGCTGCCGACGGTGACGAGGTCCAGCACCGACAGCGGTACGGGGGCGGTGCCGTGCGCGGTGCCCCGGACGGGGTGGGGCGCCGGGGCGGCCGCGGGTTCCGGTCCCTGCGCGCCGCCGGCCGGGCGGTCCTCCCGTGCGGCTTCCCCGTGGTCACTCATGGCAACTCCCGTCTCGCTCGTACGTCCGTACGGGGAGTCGAACCGGGGAGCGGTGGCGGGCATTCCCGGGGCGGGTGTGCCGCCGTGGGGCCGGGCCCTTGACCTTGGCATATGCCAGTGGCGTAGGCCCTGGCGAGAGGGCGTTTTCCGGCCATCGAACTTCCCAACAGGCGCTCCGGAGGGGCCTCTTGCTGGCTATCGTGGTACGGCAAGCGGTAACGACCTGCTAGGGGGAGACCGTGGCGCTGAAGCCCGAGCCGACCGCGCCGTTCCACTCGGTGCAGTACGCCCTGCGCGTGCTCGAAGCGATCGCCCGCCACACCGGCGGCGTGTCCGACGAGCAGATCGCGCGCGAGACCGGACTGCCGGCGGTCCATCTCGCTCCGATGCTCCTCATGCTGCGCCGCGAGGGGTACGTCCTGGAGGTGTCGGACGGGGCGTACGCGATAGGCGACTCGCTGGTCCTGCTCGGCTCGGGCCCGGACCGGCAGCAGGCCCTCCAGGACAAGCTGCAGGAGACCCTGGACCGGCTGCGGGACTCGGTGGGCGCGGCGGTCTACATCAGCCGGTACGTGGACGGCGAGGTGAAGATCACGCAGGTCGCGGACAGCCCGCGCACCCCGAAGGTGCACGAGTGGGTGGACTTCCGCTCCGCGGCGCACGCGAGCGCGGTCGGCAAGTGCCTGCTGACGCAGCTCGACCAGAACGGGCGGCGCGACCACCTGTCCCGGCACAAGATCGCCCGGCTGACGTCGAAGACGATCGTGAGCGAGCGGGTCCTCTTCTCGAAGCTCGACAGCCAGCCGGCCACCGTGCCGGTGCTCGACCTCCAGGAGTACGCGCTCGGCACGGTCTGCGCGGCGGTGCCGATCACCGCGGGCGCGTCGGTGGGCTGCCTGGCCCTGTCGATGCCCGTGGAGCACGCGCACCGGCTGCGGGCGGCGGCGGAGACCCTGAACCGGAAGGCCGCTCCGCTGCTGCTGTCGCTCGCCCTGTAGTCCTGGTGACGCGGCTCACGGGAGAGGCCGCGGTGCGAGGAGCGCCACGAGCGGGAAAACACTTCGGGCGGCTCCCGGTTCAACCGGAAGCCGCCCGAAGGACAGGTGCGCCGCCAGGGACTCGAACCCCGGACCCGCTGATTAAGAGTCAGCTGCTCTAACCAACTGAGCTAGCGGCGCCTGCTGACAGAGAAAATACTACCTGGTCCGCGGGGGTGCTCCAAACCACCCCCGCGGCCGATGCCCTGCGGCGGACGGTTCCGCTTCAGAACTGGACGTCGGAGCAGGAGTAGAAGGCCATCGGGGTGTCGTGGACGGTCCAGACGGCCAGGATCAGGTGCCGGCCGGTCTTGCCGGCGGGCATGACGCCGTTGTGGACGGTCGTCATGGCGGGCCGGGCCCCGTTGTAGGCGACGGTGAGGAACGGCTGCGACTCCAGGGCGGCGCGGGTGAGCGGCTTGGTCGGGTCCCAGCCGTTCCGGGTGACGTAGTACTTGATGTCGGTGGTGGCGTGGTTGGCGGTGAACTGCCACCGGAAGGCGTAGCCCTGCCCGGAGGCGACCTGGGTGGCGGGCCAGGTGCCGCCGCGCGGGTCGTCGAGCTGCGCGAACTCGGGGTGGCCGCCGGCGCATATCCGGCCGTCGGCCGGGCCGGCAGCGGGGAAGCCCTTGTACCCCTCGACGCTCTGCGGCTCCCACTGGATGGGGCCGCAGTCCGAGACGGTCCGGTTGGCGCAGAGCTTCTGGCGGCTGATCGGGCTGTCGGTGTAGCCGTGGCTGCTGGCGGAGGGCGCCGAGGCGAGGGCGAGCCCGGTCACGGCGGCGAGTCCGAGCGCGGCGGCGGAGCCGGCCCGTCCGGAGGGGCGCGCGGGCAGGCGCGAGGACATGCGGAAGAGACGCATGATGCGGTGCTCCTTGAACGTGGGGGGGGGAGGTCCGGGGAGAGGGCGTGCGCACGCGCGGGGAGCGGCCGCGGGTGGGTCCGCGGCCGCACGGGCGGATTTTCAGGTCTAGACCAAGTCCCAGACTATTGACGCCAGTTGGCCATGTCCAGACCATTGCGCGAACGAATGGTCCGGACCACTTCGCCCCGCCCGCACCCCGCCCCACCTCGGCCCGCGGAGCGCCGCACGGGCCGGGAGGCGGACGCGGCGGGCGGCACGGCGGCTGTCCGAAAACAGGACGCCGGGCGGTACGGCGACGGCCCCGGAGCCGCCTGCGGGGGCGGAGCCGGGGCCGGGCCTTCAGGCCGGGGGCGGTGGCGGTGGCGGCTACTCGGAGCGGCCGGTGTAGAAGGCGACGGTGAGGTCCTTCACCAGGGCCTTCCGCTCGTAGTCGTCCAGCTCGACCAGGCCCCGCGAGGTCAGCCGGTGGACGGTGTCGTCGACGGCGTCCACGACCGACGTCAGGACCGTGTCCCGGTGCTTCGCGTCGATCGCCGCCACCCGGCGGCGGCGCATCGCCTCGGCGACCTCGGGGGCGTACTCGATGCGCGTCGGCTGCGCCGAGTACACCTCGATGCCGACCGCCTCGGTCTCGGCGGCAAGCATCCTGGTCAGCGCCTCGCCTACCGCCTCCGTGTCGCGGAGGGTCGGGGCGTCCTCGTGGAAGGCGTCGGCCGGCAGCTGCGACAGCACCCGCGCCATCGCCGCCTCGACCTGCTCGGCCAGGTACTCGGTGTGGTCCTCGACGGCCAGCGCGGCCCGCGCCGTGTCCTTGACCTGCCAGACGACCTGCACGACCACCTGGAGGGCGAGGCCGCCGCAGTCGACGGCGGGCATCGGGTCGCTGCGCCAGTGGCGCAGCCGGACGTCGATCCGGCGGCGCAGGAGAAGGGGGCTCACCCAGGTGAGGCCGGTCCGGCGGACCGTGCCGCGGTAGCGGCCGAACAGGGTGAGCACCCAGGCGTGCCCGACCTTGCCGCGGCCGAGGCCGCCGAGGGACAGCAGCGCCACGATGCCGAGGAAGGCGAGCGGCGGCCAGTGGGTGGCCCGCAGCCCCTGGTAGGCGCGGGGCGCCGCACCGAACGCGGCCGCGAACGCGTCCGGCACCGCTCCGGCCCGCCAGAGCACGGCCAGGCACCCGCTGAGGGCGAGACCGCCCACCGCGACGCCGACCCAGCCGGGCAGGACGGGCCCCCGGTGCTCCCGCAGCCGGTCGTCCCCCTGCGGCACCCGCCGCCCGGGAACCGGCCGCGGCACGGCACGCCGGGCGGACCGGCCCGGCGCGGCGGCCGGGGCGCCGGCGGCGTGCGTGCGCGGCTCGGCGGGGAACGGCAGGTGCACCGGCACCGCGGTGACGTCCACCCCGCGGGCCGCCGCGGAGATGCCGGCCGGTGCCGGTTCGCCGCCGCCGTCCCCGATCCCGCGAGCCACGGCCCGCGAGACGATCTCCACCACGGAGCCCCGACCCGCGGGCACGCCGTGCTGGTCCCCTTCCGCACCACGGGTGGCGGCGCCCCCGGCAACAGCCGGGCCGGGCACGCCGACCGGGCCGTCGGGGGAAGCGGACCCGCCGCCGACGGGGCCCGCCGCCGCGTACGGGCCGGGCACACCCGCCGGGTCCGCCTCGTACGGGCCGGGCGTCTCACCCGAGGGGCCGGGCCCGCCGTCGGCGGCCGCAGCGGTGTACGGGCCTGAACCGTCGGCCGTCCCGGCAGCGATACCGGGCCCGCCGTCGGCGGCCGCCGCCGCGTACGGGCATGGACCGTCGGCCGGGTCCCCCGTATAAGGGGTCGGCCCGTCGGCCGGGTCCGCCGCGTACGGGGTCGGCCCGTCGGCCGGGTCCGCCGCGTACGGGGCCGGCCCGTCGGACGGGTCCGCCTCGTACGGGGCCGGCTCCGCGGACGGGTCCGCCGTGTGGGCGCCGGGCGCTTCTCGCGATCCGTCCCCGCTGCCGGGCCCTCCGTCGGCGTCGGCCGCCGCATGCCGGACCGCGGCGGGACCGGGCTCGGCCGCGGGGTCGGGCGTACTGTCCCGCGACGTGCCCTGGGGTCCGGGAGGTGCGTCCTTGTCCGAGGCGTCCGCCCCGGCGGCGGGCGGCGCCGCCTGCGGGTCGGGGGCGACCGCGGGGTGCGGGATGTCCAGGGTCGCGGCGGCCGGGGCCGGTGCCCCGGGCGCCGCCCCACCCTCGTCGCCGGGGACCGTTCCGCCGCCTTCCGCGGGCGCCGCCGGCGCCTGGCCGGGCTCGGTGCGGGCGGCGGGGACATCCCCGAGGGCGGTGGCGGTGTCGGCGGCGGCCCTGCCGTGCGGCAGGAGGACCTCCCGGGCCGTCAGGACCATGGCACTCGGCACTCCGGCGACCCACCGGGAGCGCACCGGCGCCGGCGCGACGGCGACCCGGGCGGCGGGGCAGCTGTGCGGCCGGGCCTGCGCCGCAGCCGCGGCTGCCGCGGGACCGGCGGCCGGGTCCGCGTACGGGGAGGTATCCGCTGCCGGCACGGCATCCGGCCGGGCCGGGGCCTCCGCCGGACGCGGTCCAAGCCCCGAGGGGGCCGCACCCGGGCCCGCGTACGGCGAGGTCGCCCCGGGCGTGTCCCACGGGCGGGGCCCGGACCCCGCAGGGGCCCCGCCGCGGTCCGCGAGCGGGGCGGTGGCGCCTGTCGGCACGGCCTCCGGA
>NZ_RPSE01000318.1:0-7553 GCF_003949955.1 Streptomyces sp. WAC05292 | reverse complement strand
CGGGGGAGGAGGCAGGGGGCGCCGCGCGGGAGCGGACCGCGGTGGCGGGGTCGCCGACCGCTATCGGCGTGGACCGGGTAGCGCTATTCTGTGCTCTCATGTACGAGCGTAGCAGTGTGGCGGAACTGGCCGAGTCCCTGCGTTCCGAGTTGGACCGCTACTCAATCGGCGGAAAGCTGCCGTCGAGCCGCGCTCTGGTCGAGCGGTACCGCGTCAGCCCCGTCACCGTCTCCCGCGCCCTCGCCCTCCTCGCCGCCGAGGGCCTCGTCGTCACCCGCCCCGGCGCCGGCGCCTACCGCGCCCGCCCCCGCACGCCCGAACGCGCGCCCGGCGACACCTCCTGGCAGGAGGTCGCCCTGAGCGCGGAGGGCGCCGGCGACGTCGTGCCGCGCTCCGTCGACGCCTCCGGCGTGCTCCACTCGCTGGCCGCCCCGCCTGCCGGGGTCATCGAGCTGAGCGGCGGCTACCTGCACCCCTCCCTCCAGCCCGAGCGCGCCATGGCCGCCGCCCTCGCCCGGGCCGGACGCCGCCCCGGCGCCTGGAGCCGCCCGCCCGTCGAGGGCCTGCCCGAACTGCGGGACTGGTTCGCCCGGGAGATCGGCGGGTCCGCCACCGCCGCCGACGTCCTCGTCACCGCCGGCGGGCAGAGCGCCCTCACCACCGCCCTGCGCGCCCTCGCCCCACCCGGCGCACCCGTCCTCGTCGAATCCCCGACCTACCCCGGGCTGCTGTCCATCGCCCGCGCCTCCGGGTGCCGGCCCGTGCCCGTCCCCGTCGACGCCGAAGGCGTCCGCCCGGAGCTGCTGGCCGCCGCGTTCGAAGCGACCGGCGCGCGGGTCTTCGTATGCCAGCCGCTGTTCCAGAACCCCACCGGCGCCGTCCTCTCCGCCGAGCGGCGCACCGAGGTGCTGCGGACCGCCCGCGCCGCCGGCGCGTTCGTCGTCGAGGACGACTACGCCCGCCACCTCGCCCACGAGGACGCCGGCCCGCTGCCCCTCCCGCTGGCCGCCGAGGACCACGACGGCGTCGTCGTCCACGTCCGGTCGCTGACCAAGGCCACCTCGCCCAGCCTGCGCGTCGGCGCCCTCGCCGCCCGCGGCCCCGTCATGGACCGGCTGCGCGCCATCCAGGTCGTCGACAGCTTCTTCGTCCCCCGCCCGCTCCAGGAAGCCGCCCTGGAACTCGTCGGGGCCCCCTCCTGGCCCCGCCACCTGCGCACCGTCGCCGCCGAACTGCGCCACCGCCGCGACGTCCTCGCCGGCGCCCTGCGGCGCTCCCTGCCGGGCCTGCACCTGCCCCACCTGCCCGCCGGCGGCTACCAGCTGTGGGTCCGCCCCGACAGCGGGGACGACGCCGCCTTCGCCGCCGCCGCCCTGCGCGCGGGCGTCGCCGTCGCGCCCGGGCGCCCGTACTTCTGCGCCGAGCCCCCCGGCCCGTACGTCCGCCTCGGCTTCGCCGGGGTCTCCGGCGCGGCCGAGCTCGGCGAGGCCGTCCACCGGCTGCGCACCTCCCTCGGCGGCGGCGCCGACCCGCACGCCCGTCCGCAGGACGCTTGACCCCCGGCGGCGGGCGCCCCACCATCACCGCATGAACGTTCGGGTCACGCTCGTCGCCGCAGCCCGCGCCTCCATGCTGCTCGCCGAGCGCTTCGACGACGACCGCCCCCCGGACGGCGAGGGCTGGCGGGCCCTCGAATCCGCCGCCCCCGCGCTCGTCCCGCTCGCCGCCGCCGACCTGCGGTACTGCTCGCCCGGCCCGCGCAGCCGCGCCACCGGACAGGCCCTCGGCTACGCCCCGCTCGCCCAAGTCGCCCTGCGCGAATGGGACATGGGGCGCTGGCGCGGCCTGACCCTCGCCGAGGCCGCCGCACGCGAGCCCGGAGCGGTCGAGCGCTGGCTCGCCGACCCGCACGCCGCCCCGCACGGCGGCGAATCCCTGCTCGCCTTCATCGCACGCATCGGCGGCTGGCTCGACTCCCGGCCCGCCGAGGACGGCGGCGCCATCGTCGCCGTCGCCGAGCCGTCCGCCGTCCGCGCCGCCCTCGTCTACGCCCTGCGGGCCGCCCCGCAGACGTACTGGAGCGTGGACGTCCGCCCGCTGTCCACCGTCACCCTCACCGGCAGCGCCGGGCACTGGCACCTCTCGCTCCAGGCCCGCGCCTGAACGGGCGCACGGAAATCCGGTGGATCACGGCCCGCGGCCCCCCTAGCCTGCGCCCATGAACGGGATCAAGATCACCACCCTCGCGGAGCGCCCCGAACTCGCCGGGCGCCTCTGGGACATGCGGGACTCGTGGCCCGCCTTCGCCGAGCACGACCCGCTCGCCTGGCTGCTCTACCCGCGCATGGTGGCCGAGTTCCCCGAATACATCCTGGTCGCCACCGAAGGCGACGAGGTCGCGGCCCGCGGCTTCAGCCTCCCTTTCGCCCAGCACGCACCAGGCCGCGACGGTGCCCTGCCCGCCCGGGGCTGGGACCAGCTCCTCATGTGGGCCTTCTCCGACCGGCGCCGCGGCACGGCCGCCGACACCGTCGGTGCCGTCGAGATCAGCGTCGACACCGCCCGGCAGGGCCGCGGCCTGTCCGGCGCCCTGCTGGCCGCGATGCGGGACAACGCGCGCGCCCGCGGCTTCGCCGAGCTCGTGGCACCGGTCCGGCCCAGCGCCAAGGCCGCCGAGCCCGACATGCCGATGGAGGAGTACGCGTACCGCACCCGCGACGACGGCCTCCCGCACGACCCCTGGCTGCGCGTCCACGTCCGCGCCGGAGCCGCCATCGACTCCGTGGCTCCGCTCTCACAGACGATCAGCGCGCCGACCGCCGACTGGCGCGAGTGGACCGGCCTCCCCTTCGACACCCCCGGCCCGGTCCACGTCCACGGGGCCCTGGCCCCCGTCCACTGCCACCCGCGGGAGGGCTACGCGGTCCTCGTCGAGCCCAACGTATGGGTCCGCCACTCCCTGGCCTGACCCACGGCCGCCGGGCGCGGCCCGCCCAGGGCGTCGGCGGGCCGCGTAACGCCTCGGAGGGCGCCGTCCGCGGGCCGAGCACTCCCGCGTCCGCGCGGCCGGGTCGCCGGGCGTTGCGGCCTTGCGCGGCTTGCGCGGCTTGCGAGCCCGGCCCCGCCCAGCGCGCGTGAGGGGCTGCCGGACCAGCGACCCGGCCTCCACCCCAGGCCGCGGGGCCTCCGCGGCCCGTGGCCCGGGGGCCTCCGTGGCTCGCACGGGGAGCGTCCGGGGCCTGCGCGCCCGGGCTCCGCTGCCCGGGGCCGGGCGTTCGCGGCCCGATCCGCGCGGCCCGCGCGCCCGGTGTCCTGCCGGCACGGCGGGGGCCTCCGTGGCTCGCACGGGGAGCGTCCCGGGCCTGCGCGCCCAGCCTCGGCCCCGGACCGGTGCCAGGCGTTCGCGGTCCGGTTTCCGCGGCCCGTGCGCCGAGCGTCCGCAATCCGGCGGCCGGGGCCCGCGCGCCGGGCGTGCGCGGCTCCGCACGCCCGGCTGATCGGCCCGGGACCCGGACTGCGCGGCCGGCGCTCGGGCGGCGCCGCTTGCGCCTCCGGGGCCGGCGTCCCATAGTCCGAGGTATGGACGCGCGCGAGGCCGCGCTCCGGCGGGCCCACGACCATGCCGTCCGCTGGCTCGCGAGCCTGCCCGACCGCCGGGTGCCCGCCCGCGCCACGGTCGACGACGTGGTGCGCGCGCTCGGCCCCGACCTGCCCGACGGCCCCACCCCGCCCGCCGGCGTCGTCGACCTGCTCGCCGACGCCTGCGAACCCGGCCTGACCGCCTTCCCCGGCGGCCGCTTCTTCGGGTTCGTCGTCGGCGGCACCGAACCGGCCGCGCTCGCCGCCGACTGGCTGGTCAGCGCCTGGGACCAGAACTGCGTGATGCGCACGGTCTCGCCCGCCCACACGGCCGTCGAGGACATCGCCAGCGCCTGGCTCCTCGACCTGCTGGGCCTGCCCGCGGGCAGCGCCGTCGGCTTCACGACCGGCGCCACCATGGCGAACTTCACCTGCCTCGCCGCCGCCCGCGACGCCGTCCTCGCCCGGGCCGGCCGCAACCCCGCCCGCGACGGCCTGGCCGGCGGCCCCCCGGTGCACGTCCTCGCCGGCGAGGACCGCCACATGGCCGTCGACCTCGCCCTGCGCTACCTCGGCCTCGGCACGCCCGCCCTCGTCGAGGCCGACGGGCAGGGCCGCATCCGGCCCGAGGCGCTGCGCCACGCCCTGGACGCCGCCGGGGCGGACCCGACCGTCGTCGTCCTCCAGGCCGGCGACATCCACACCGGCGCCTTCGACCCGTTCGAGGAGGGCGTCCGCGCCGCGCACCGGGCCGGCGCCTGGGTACACGTCGACGGCGCGTTCGGCCTGTGGGCCGCGGCCTCCCCGTCCCTCGCCCACCTGACGGCCGGCTGCTCCGGAGCGGACTCCTGGGCGACCGACGCGCACAAGACCCTGAACGTCCCCTACGACTGCGGCCTCGCCGTCGTCCGCGACCCGTCGGCCCTGCGCGCCGCCATGGGCCTGCACGGTGCGTACCTCATCCAGGACGACGAGCAGGGCGATCCCGTCGACAAGGTCCCGGAACTCTCCCGGCGCGGCCGCGCGTTCACCGTGTGGGCGGCCCTGCGCTCCCTGGGCCGGACCGGCGTCGCCGACCTCGTCGACCGCCTGTGCCGGCACGCCCGCGCGTTCGCCGAGGGCATCGCCGGGATCGACGGCGCGACCGTCCTGAACGACGTCGTCTTCACCCAGGTCTGCGCCGCCTTCGGCACCGACGCCCGCACCGACCGCGTCCTCTCCCGCCTCCTGGACGAGGGCACGGCCTGGATCAGCGGCTCCACCTGGCGCGGCCGCCGCGTGATGCGCATCTCGGTGAGCAACTGGTCGACGACCACGCAGGACGTCGCCCGCACTCTGGCGGCCATCCGACGCGCCGCCGCGGCCCCCTGAAACCCGCAGGCCGGCCCGGCGGACGAAGACCGGCGGATCCCCTGGGTCCGCAGAGGGACAGGAGGAACCGATCTTGTCCTCGTCCTACGGCTCCGCGACCAGCGGCCCACCACCGGGCCCGGGCCGAGCGCGGGCACATGCGCGCTGGTCGCCGTCATGGCTGCCGCGGTGTCGTTCGGCGCCTACACCTGGGGCGTGATGTCGGGTTTCCACATCCTGGACCCGGACCAGATGTGCGCAGCGCAGGGCGTGCGCGGCGACCGCATCGTGACGCGGTGGACGCTGCCCGTCAGCGCGCAGTGCGTCACGTCAGGCGGCGTGGGCACCGAGCTGGTGGCGGCGTGGGTGAATCCCGTGGTCTTCGCGGGCCTCGCCCTGTCCCTGCTCGCCCTCCTCACGGGAGCCGTCGCGGAGGCGCGGTGCCGCCTCTCCCCGCAACGGCCGCGGCCGTGACCGGCGCCCGGGCCGACCTGGCCGGCAGGTCGGACGCGGAGTACTCGGTGGAGGCGCTCCGCGGCGTCCCGTACGGTCGGCCCGTGATGATCAAAACGGGCGACCCCCGCAGGCTCGGCGTCCCGGCCTCCGGGGCACGGTTGAACTTCGATGCGGAACTGCAGGAGCTCGGCGGCGGTCCGCGGCGCCGCTTGCTCATGGTCGACGACGAGCCTGCCTTCGAGCTCGGCTTCTACTGCGGCACGTGCCCGCTCCTGTTCCGCCGACTGGAGACCGCGCGGGAGAAGCTGTCCCTGGAGAGCATGCAGGAACGGCTCACCGGAGCGCTGGCCGATCCGGACGGCGGCGGCGTGATCGATGCGTTCGGCACGTTGTTGCCGGAGGGCGAGTACCTTCCGCTGCTCCTGGAGGTGGAACCCCGGCTGGTCATCCCCGGCAGAGAGGGCGACTACTTCAGCGGCGAACAGGTCACGACGTGGGGGATCGATCAGTTCTGGGGCCTTCCGGAGTACCCGCACACCCCGTACTACCGGACCTTCGAGACCGCGGTCGACGCGGACGCCCACCTCTACGAGTTCGTCGTGCCCATGGTTCCCCCGACGTGGAACGAGCGGGATCGTGTCGAGGAATACGTCGCCCTCATGGAGCGGGGAACGGTCCCCACGGCGGTGGCGATCTCCACCCTGGACGTGTGCCGGCCCGCCATCGACCGAGGAGACGACTACTTCGTGCACTGGGGCCTGACCCACTTCCTCCTCGACGGCCACCACAAGCTGGAGGCCGCCGCCGCGGCCGGCCGGACCGTGCGGCTCCTTTCCCTGCTGGCCCTGGGCGAGAGCCTGTCCGGAGCGGACCACCAGGCCCGACTGCCCGCGCTGCGCGCCCAGCCCCGCGCCCCCCGCTCCGAATCCGCTCGTGACCGAGCGCTGTAGGCGGCCTGCCCGGCCGGACTGCAGCGCGCACGCCCTGCCGGACCCGTGGCGCCCGGGCGCCACGGGTCCGCAAGCCGACCTCACCGCCTCGCTCGACGTACGAGACGGAACCTTTGCATAAAAGTGCAGGGCTACGTATAGTCATGCCATCGAGGAGGAGGATCCGATGGTGGTACGTGCAGCAGTGGCCGGGGCGAGCGGGTATGCGGGCGGGGAACTCCTGCGGCTGCTCCTCGCGCACCCCGAGGTCGAGATCGGGGCGCTCACCGGGAACTCCAACGCCGGCCAGGCCTTCGGCGGCCTCCAGCCGCATCTCGGGCCGCTCGCCGGGCGGACCCTGGAGGCCACCACGGCCGAGGTGCTCGCCGGGCACGACGTCGTCTTCCTCGCGCTGCCCCACGGGCAGTCCGCCGCCGTCGCCGCCGAGCTCGGGCCCGACGTCCTCGTCGTCGACATGGGCGCCGACCACCGGCTGAAGGACTCCGCCGACTGGGACGCCTTCTACGGCGCCCCCCACGCCGGCACCTGGCCCTACGGCCTGCCCGAGCTGCCCGGCGGCCGCGCCGCGCTGGAGGGGTCCAAGCGCGTCGCGGTCCCCGGGTGCTTCCCCACCGCCGTCTCCCTCGCGCTCTTCCCCGCCTACGCCGCCCAGCTCGCCGAACCCGAGGCCGTCGTCGTCGCCGCCACCGGCACCTCCGGCGCCGGCAAAGCCCTCAAGGCGCACCTGCTCGGCTCCGAGGTCATGGGCTCCGCCAGCCCCTACGGCGTCGGCGGCGTCCACCGCCACACCCCCGAGATGGTGCAGAACCTCAGCCCCGTCGCCGGGCAGCGCGTCTCCGTCTCCTTCACGCCCGTCCTCGCCCCCATGTCCCGCGGCATTCTTGCCACCTGCTCCGCCAAGGCCCTCCCCGGCACCACCGCCGAGACGCTGCGCGCCGCGTATGAGAAGGCGTACGCCGACGAGCCGTTCGTGCAGCTGCTTCCCGAGGGCCAGTGGCCGGCGACCGCCTCCGTCCTGGGCTCCAACACGGTCCAGGTGCAGGTCGCCCTCGACACCGCCGCGCAGCGGATCGTCGCGATCAGCGCCGTCGACAACCTCACCAAGGGCACCGCGGGCGCCGCCGTCCAGAGCATGAACCTCGCCCTCGGCCTCCCCGAGACGCTGGGCCTGCCCCTCACCGGGGTCACGGGGCGATCCCGGTGAGGGGCAGGCCCAGC